>WAOS01000046.1 GCA_015521185.1 Desulfurococcales archaeon
CAGCAGCCTCCACCTGCCTAGAGTAGGACTTGCCCTTCTCGAGCGAGAGCTTGAGCAACCCCCCACAACACCCTCCAGGGAGAGGCTGGAGGCGCGGGAACAAAGAAGGTTGCGCCCCAGGCCTCAGCCGTACTCCGCTACCAGGAGCTTCGCCTTCTCCGGGCTATACTTCCAGTCGGGCGGCAGCACGCCCCTCCTCTTATAGTACTTCACAAGCCTCCTAATCTTCGACTCCAGATCCATCAGGCCCTTCTTAGCGTGGAAGTCCTTAGGGTGCTCGCTCAGGTGCCTCCGCAGATTCACAGCCTTCCTTATCAGAGTCATGAGGTCCTCCGGCAGGGGCGGAGCCAAGCCCTTCTCTCGCAGGACCTCAGTAATACTCTTACCCAGAATCGGCCTCACAAGCGGAATACCGAACTGGTCACGCAGAATAATCCCAATCATGCTAGGACCATAACCCTTACGCGCCAGCTCCTCAATAATCAGCTCAATATCCTCGGGAGAGTACACCAGCCACCTCGGAGGCACAGGCCTAGCAGGCCTCGTACTCTCACTCTTACCCTTATCCCTCCTCTTGTTCAAACCCTACACACCCCTACCCCGGGAACCCACAAAGCCCGTACAACACTCCATCCATATAAGGCTAACCCACCAAACCCCGCAACCAACACAACACAAACCAGCTCGCCCCCACAATTCTATGTGGGACGGATGAGGGGCGGGCCCGGTAGGCCCTCGGAGCTTCTATGGCCCGAGGGGGTGCAACCGGGGGTTGCACACTTTTACTCTTCCCTTGCAATTCTATGTGTTAGATTCACTAGCAGAGCGGTTAGGGGAGCGAGTATTGCAAACTATAGCTTGCAATTCTATGTGTTAGATTCGGGAATATGACCCCACACCGCTTAAGGTCAGCACATATAGCGATATCTTGCAATTCTATGTGTTAGATTCGTGAGAGAGGTGGAACGTGGTGGGATTCAGGGAGACCGTGATTCTTGCAATTCTATGTTTGAGATTCAGAATTACATTAGCTGGTGGGCCGTACTAGCCTCGCCCGCGACCGCTTGCAATTCTATGTTTGAGATTCTTGACGCTGGCGGCGGGCACGTGCAGGTGTGGGTCGGCCTCTTGCAATTCTATGTTTGAGATTCGAGAGGGGGTCTACAAGCGGAACACTAGTGGAAAGCTCCCCGCTTGCAATTCTATGTTTGAGATTCCCAAGATACAATCGAGTACGAGGGCAGTAGGTATGGCTTCCTTGCAATTCTATGTTTGAGATTCAAGAATTTCGTATTACAAGAATAACCCGATAATCTTTCTCTTGCAATTCTATGTTTGAGATTCTCCCTTCTGGCTTAGCTCTGCGAGGCACTCCTGCACCCGGAACTTGCAATTCTATGTTTGAGATTCCCGCCTCGCGTATCTGCTATGCGCGTACAAGGAGATCGAGCTTGCAATTCTATGTTTGAGATTCCAGAGCGCCGCGTCATATGGCCAAGAGGGGGCGAGGAGCTTGCAATTCTATGTTTGAGATTCATAAGCACTACAAGATAGTCGAGGCCAACGGCAGAGTAAGCCCTTGCAATTCTATGTTTGAGATTCTTCTCCCGCCCCGTTATGGGGCTCTGGACAACGAGGTACTCTTGCAATTCTATGTTTGAGATTCTCGAGGCAGGCGTTATCCGCATTATACACACAGAAGACTTGCAATTCTATGTTTGAGATTCAGTACGACATAAGCTCTGAGGACGCAAGCAAGATGGAGAACATACTTGCAATTCTATGTTTGAGATTCAGTGCCGAGCCTCGACCCGGACAGCCCAGCCAGCATCTTCAAGCTTGCAATTCTATGTTTGAGATTCTGCACTGGTTTTCCGATGTTCTCGGATGCCTCTACTCGGCCCCTGTTTCTATTCACCTTCTATGTACAGATTCCTTGTTGGGGCCGGTTTTCATCAAGCATGAACCCCCTCCTAATCGGAGGTGATATGTTTTCGATCATGACCGAGTATATACTCCCTCCATGGGAGGGAAACCGTGACAAACCCAGTACCATAGAGGAGACTGTCTTATCCTTTGCTGAGGAAGGAATGTGTCGGCCCCCGAGATAAAGTGTCGGGGCCCGGGGCGGACCGCCCCCGGAGAGAGCCATGGTTTTTACAATCTACAATCTCCCAGCCAGGAGAGGAAACATATAAGGTTTACGGTGTGGGACAAGGGAAGGGTTACCGGGTTTGTTGTTCTAGTGCGATGGTTTGGTTTGAGGATGCTGTTGGTGCGGCGGCCGGGATTTGAACCCGGGACCTCCGGCTTGGCAGGCCGGCGTCCTAGTCCAGGCTAGACGACCGCCGCTCTGCGCCGGGTGTGTGGTTTTTGTTGTGTGGGGTTTTATGGGTTCTGTTTGTTTTGTGGTTGAGCGTCTGGGGTAAGGCTTTTATAGAAGTGAGACTTTCTTAGCACCTAGAAACGGGTTCGGAGAGTGAGGTGAGCGAGTGATGCCTGGACAGATACCTCTGATAGGCGAGAAGTTCCCCGAGATCGAGGTCGTCACCGACCATGGCGTGATCAAGCTGCCCGACCACTTCAAGGGGAAGTGGTTCGTGCTCTTCAGCCACCCGGCCGACTTCACGCCTGTATGTACCACGGAGTTCGTGGCTTTCGCCAAGAGGTATGAGGACTTCAAGAAGCTCAACACCGAGCTTATCGGTCTGAGCGTCGACAGTAACTACAGCCACATCAAGTGGAAGGAGTGGATAGAGGAGAACCTCGGCCAGCAGATCCCCTTCCCGATCATCGCCGACCCGCAGGGCCGCGTGGCCAAGACTCTAGGCCTGATCCACGCTGAGAGCAGCACCCACACTGTTAGGGCCGTGTTCATAGTCGACGATAAGGGCGTGATTAGGGCGATACTCTACTACCCGCTAGAGCTCGGCAGGCTCATCGACGAGATACTGAGGATGGTGCTAGCGCTTCAGCTGAGCGACAAGTACGGCAGGGCCGTGCCCGCGAACTGGCCGCACAACGAGCTGATCGGCGACAAGCTGATCGTGCCGCCTGCTAGCACCTACGAGGAGGCCAAGAAGAGGAAGGAGCAGTACAAGTGCTTCGACTGGTGGTTCTGCTACGACGACAACGCTACCGAGGAGGAGAAGAAGCTGGCGGAGAGCTTCCTCAAGAGGGCCTGCGAGAAGCCCCAGCCCAAGGCCTAAGCTATGGGCTTCCCCTCGACCGGTTTTTCCTTGACCACAACTCCCTCTCTTGCGCGTAGCACTTCCATCAGTATCCTGTACGCGGTCCTCCTGCTTAGGAACTGGTTGTTGTTGCCGCAGTATGGCGAGTAGACGCATTTGGGGCACCCGTCCTCGCAGTCGCAGGCCGCCAGTATGTTCTCCGCTATATCTTGGACGCGCTCATACCTCTCGAAGACGAGCCTGCTAGCCCCGTTCCCGCCTGGGACAGAGTCGTATATGACTATGTGGCCGCTGGGATAGCTTATTCCGCCGAGATCCGTGTCGCTGGCCCCCACGACGGGCTTCGCCGCCGCTATGAGGGCGTGCTCGAGGGCGTGGTATCCGCTTATGAGGCGTATCGCGTCTGCTATGCCCGGGTTGGGATACCTGGTTATCACTGCCTTAGTGGTGTACCTCCAAGTCACGGGTTCCTCGTAGAAGACCTCCGAGAGCTTCCGGCCAGTGTACTCCTCCCTCACTATGTAGCCCGTGACGGCGACGAGCAGGTCTACCTCGGCATAGGTCAGCTGGAGGGGGCCGCTCCTCCTCTTCTCGAGGGGGCGAACACTGGTTAGATCAACGGTGTACACGGGCTTAGTGTAGAAGTTCACCTGGCCCCCTACCTTGCGGACCCTGGCCTCTAGGGCTTCGAGGTCTAGCTCCACGCTCAGGTAGGCCTTGCCAGCGTGATAGTATATGGCGCCGGGGTAGAGGTCGTATAGGGCCATGGGCAGCTCTCTCTCGCCGATCTTACGGTTGCCCTCAACTATCTTGACCTTGGGGCCTGCGCTCCTCAGGCCGCTGCTCCTCACAATAGCCCGCGCGACGTCCCAGACCGGGTAGTACTTGTTGCCGTACCTCTTGGCGGCGCCTATAGTGGCTAGCTCTTCGAGGCCCCTCCGGAGAGGCTCGGGCACGCTAGACGCCTCGACTAGGCCCCTCTCTAGTAGGAGGGCTGCCGCGTGGACCCGGACTATCTCAGGGTTCCCCGGCTCGATGTAGCTGGGGTCGGGCTCGCTCTCGAAGAGCTCCTTCGGCCTCCTCTGAAAGTAGGACTCTATCGGGTCGTCGCCCAGTATGGTGATTATGATCCCGGGCCTACCCCTCCTGCCGGCCCTCCCCGCCCTCTGGAGGTAGCTGGAGATGCTTCTGGGGAGGGTTGGCATCACTATTGCGTCGAGGTCTCCAAGGTCGATGCCGAGCTCCATGGTGGGCGTGGCGACAACAGCCATTAGCTTGCCCTCCCTGAACTCCTCCTCGACCATCCTCCTATACTCTGGCTCCAGGCCCGCCCTGTGCACCGCGACCCTAGCACCATAGCTCCTCCTAGCTATCCTCGCTACAAGCTCGCTCATCTGCTGCGAGTCGACGAAGCAGAGAGTCTTGAAGCCTCTACCGCTTAGGAACGCGATTATCTGGGCCGCAAGCGTCCACCTACTCATGCCTCCCTGAGCGACTAGGACATGGTACGCGCGGCCCCTCCTCCTGGGGGGCCCATAAACCACGGAGGGCTCCCTCCCGAAGAGGGCCCTGCCCAGGCTCTCCGGGTTACCTATGGTGGCGCCGGCCCCGATGATCCTGGGGCTGTCCCCGTACCTCTTGAGCCTCTCTATGACCCATTTCACGTGGCTCCCGAAGACTCCCTGGTAAACGTGCATCTCGTCGAGTATGAGCACCTTGAACCCGGAGACTAGACGGCGTATCCTATCTGAGAGTGCGAGACCGTAGTGCATCATGTCGGGGTTCGTCACTAGGACGTGGGGAGGGCTCGAGTAGATCTCCAGCCTCTTATCCCTCGGGGTGTCCCCGTCGAGAACCTCGACCCTAAGCCCGAGCTGTCCCTCTAGGAGGCGCTTGAACCTGTAGAGCTGGTCCCGAGCTAGAGCCTTCGTAGGGTACATCACTATGGCGAATGGCCTGGGGACCCCCTCCCCACCCCTAACTATGTCGTCGATAACGGGGACTATGAACGCCTCCGTCTTCCCGGTCCCGGTACCCGCGACTATCACTATGTCGTTTCCGCGCCTGTACTCCTCTAGGACGCGGTGCTGGAACTCGTAGAGCCTCTTGATCCCGTAGTTCTTCAGGGCTCTGGCGACCGCCTCGGCCAGGCCCGCCTCCTCCGGGGTGGGCCCCGGGGGAGGGTCGTCCTGCACCTCCCTGTGGATATAGATTATTCTCGAGCCGGACCGGTTGAGGAGCGCGTTGAGGTCTCGGAGCAGCACACCCACATTCTGCTGGCCGCTCATCCCTGCATCAGCACCCTGTCTCCACGTTCATCCTCCTAACGTGCGAGTCCAGGCCTATCGCTCGAAGAGCCTCCTCGACAACCCAGGCGAGACCGGGGTCCCCGCACCTCCTCCTAAGCTTCCTCCTCCGGAGGACCATTGAGAGGAACTCCCTGCCGTCTGGCGAGTACACGCGGATCTCACCGCTAATCCTGCCACCCGGGCCCCTCACGAGGCGGAAGTGGACAGCGTAGCCCTCAAACCCCTTCAGCAACACATAGCCAGCCTGCCCCCTAGTATAGGTTGCAACACCCCTGTCCAGCGTCTCGGGCCTGCCGAGGACCCGCGAGCGCCCCCTCCCCTCCACTATAACAACTATCTGCCTCGCCGCGTGCCTGCCGGTCCGGCTCCTAGTAAGCTCTACAGGCAGTCTAACCTCGGGCATTACCGTTGGCCCTCCGGAGTATTGTTTGGCGTACAGCCTGGAGGCTTTATGTTCTAGACGCGTACGATAAGCGCCCACGTAGGGTGTGGAGGGTTAACGGTTAGAGCAGTCATAGCGGGGCTCGGAATAGCGGGAGCAGGCGCCGCATACATGCTGTCGAGCATGGGAGCCGAGGTTACCGCCTACGATACCAGCCCAGTCTATACTAAGCCGTGTGGAGACGCCCTCACACTCCGCCCCTGGCTACGCAGGCTCGCCGAGGAGATGGATGCTGTCGTGACTAGTGTCGAAAGCGTAACTATACGCGTCGAGGGGCAGGTCGCCGAGGAGATAGACTTCGGCGGGAGCGTCTGGTACATAATAGATAAGCACTCCCTAGTACGCAGGCTACGCGAGGAGGCCTCCCGGTTAGGCGCCTCCATAAGGAGGGGGAGAGCGGAGCCGCCCTGCCGCTGCCGCGGCGAGTGCGTGTGCCTGGACGCTAGGGGCCCCTACGCTCATAGCAGGGCGACTTGGGTCTTCGCCTCGAGAGCTATAGCTAGGCTCTCCGAGCCTTGGAACCGCGGGCACGCGCTGATAGACTTCTACCCGAGGAGGGGAGGCCTCTACTGGGTGTTCCCTGCTAGCGATGATGGGCGCCTAGTCAATCTGGGGGCCGGCTGGCTGGGGGAAGCCCCTGATAAGGCCTTGAGAGACGCGCTCCGAATAGCTCGCGGGGAGCTGGGAAGGCTCGAGGTTGTCGACAGGAGGGCTGCCCCGATAGCGGTCTTCAGCCCGATAAGACCTGCGGGCCCCTCAACTATAAGGCTCGGCGAGGCCGGGGGATTCATCAACTCTAGCGCGGGAGAGGGGAATAGGCCTGCTCTGGAGACGGCTAGAATTGCCGCCCAAGCCGTGTCGAGGGCCAGCGGGCCGGATGAGGCGATTAGGGGGTACCGCGAGGGCACGCGCGGGCTAGTCTCGGAGATGAGGGCGAGCAGGATAGCCCTGCGCCTCGCGGTGGCCGCTCCAAGCCTATTCTCGCGGGCCCTCCGGGGCATGGGCAGGGGTTTCTGGGAGAAGTATCTGAGGGCGGAGCTAAGCATGGGTAGCGCGGTCCGCTACCTCCTACTCCTCCCCATAGCTCTGGCCCGCGGCTAGAGCTCTCTCAGCTTCTCTATCCTCACTAGGACGCCGTCGAGGGTGTGGGCCTTGCCCTCCTTGCACACCCTATACGTTATGAGGCCTTCCTCTAGGGATAGCTCCGCGGTTATGTTGCCCTCGTCAACTATTATCTTATCGCGCTTTCGCTCAACGCGGAAGCCCCTGTACTTCAACTCTCTCTCTAGCTTGTCAATCGTTAGCTCCTCCCGGGGCGTCCCCTCCTCTACTCCCTGTAGCCTCTCTAGCTCGGCAGCTATCTTCTCGTAGACGCGGGGGCAATCCTTGTAGGCTTCAGCGGCCTCCTCGAGGATCCTCCGCAGGACCCAGAGGGCGCCCGACTTCTCCGCGTACTCTACGAGGTCGTTCCACTCATCGCTAGACAGCGCCTCAGCAAGCCTCTCCGGCCTCCCACCATGGACTGAGAAGTCGTACTTGTCCTCCAGCCTGCCCAGTCGCTTCCTAATCTCTCCAAGCACGCTGGCTGGGAGTTTATCCATCGCGGACGCTATGATCTTGTTGGCTATGTGGCGCACGAAGTCCTTCCTCGCCTTACAGGTTTCCTGGTCCACCGACACTACTCGACACCGACTCTAAAAGGAGGTGTGAGGGCGGGGCGATAAGGGCTTAACTTATTCCTCCGCTACTCGGCCCAGCGCTACCCGCCCGGTAACGCTCTCTATTCGAACCCTGACCTCTGCCCCCGGCTCTACGCTCCCCCCTCAATTATGATAGTGTATCCCTTGAATACTGCTGTGGGCCTCCCGTCGTCGTCCAGGCCAGACACTCTGACACGTACAACATCTCCGGGCTCGAGGCGCTTGAGCCCCTTGTTCTGCTCCGGCTTCTGGAACCGGGGGTACACGCTTATCCTGGAAAAGTCGGTCCGGTAGACATCGCTCCTCCGCTTCCGCCTCGACCTCGCCAAACTATATCCCCGCAGTCTCTCCCGGGTCTCCCCAGCATATGGGGGCGGCTACTCTACTCCTATAAATGGTAAGCTCGGCACGCATAGTCACGCGGGGCTTCTGGGGCTGAACGGCTTGGGCTCTAGGAGGCTACAGGCAGCACTGTTCCTGGCAGGGCTTGCTGTAGCTCTGCTAGCGTCTGGCTGCGTGGCTCGTCGCTCGCTCGAGCTCGCTAGGGCCTACACTGAGAGGCAGGATTATGTTAGCGACGAGATCTATTACGTTGATACTGCCCGCCGCTATCTTCAACACATATTTAAAATTAACATAAACTATTACAATTATAGCAATAAAACAGGAGATAACTACTACAATCTTGAGCATCCTCCGCTAGGCAAATACATAATAGCCACGTCAATGGTGCTGTGCGGCGATACTCCCCTCTGCTGGAGGCTCCCCGGAATAGTTGAGGCGGCCTCGCTACCAATAGTGTTATACCTTGCCTGGGCGGCTAGGCGACCGGTCCGTGCGCTAAACGTTGCGGCGGGCGCGATCAGCGCTGCGGCGCTCGCATCGGATAGAATACTCTATGTGGACGCCAGCGTAGCAATGCTTGATATCCACCTAGCGTTCTTCACAGGCCTATCAGTCGCGCTAGCCGTGCGGCGGCGCTACACCTCTGCGCTCGTAGTGGCAGCCCTTGCCTCCACCGTTAAGATGAGCGGTCTCGCCGCTGTGGGTGGAATAATGCTGCTGGGAATCGCCGACGCCCTGGCCAAGCGGCGAACTAGGGATATAGCTTGGAGAATCTTCGAGTCTATCATCATAACGGTGCTCGTATGGGTAATAGTATACCTACCGCTAACCCTACGATTCACACCGCAGGATCTCGTGCGGGAGACCCTAGCGGCTCTACGCTGGCACACCACGAGCAGGCCTGAGGGGCCCCCAACTTCCACCCCGCCCGGCTGGATACTCAACTCTAACCCCTTCGGCTTCACATACTCGGGGATGCTGGCGCTGGCCGAGACAACGACTATCGCGGAGGCCGCCTTCCTCGCCAGCGCGGTATGGATTAGCTTGTTCATAGCCTACAGGTCCCTCCGGGGACGCTCCATACCGTGGGCGCCTGGCTCCCTCGTCTACGTGTCTACGCTTCTCCTCTACGCTGCTGTGTACCTGATGGGCAACAAGACGCTCTACAGCTTCTACGCGGTCCAGCTATCGCCTCCAGGAGCCTTGGCGCTCGCGGAAGCGTTCCACGTTTTGACTTCCAGAGCAGCGATTGTAGCTACCGGTGAAGAGTATGGGCGGTGACACGCTTCAGATCGCCGTGCTCCAGTCGCGTAGGGAGAACGAGTGGAGGGACAGCCTGAGGAGGGTACTCTCAATAGTGTCCCGCTCCAATGTGGAGGCAGAGGTCCTCGCCCTAAGCGAGAACTGGCTCTCCCGGGAGCCGCTGGAGCCCGAGGACTACGCTTACGCGGTCGAGAGGGTCGGAGAGGAGTTCCCGGGAGACATACTAGCAGGGTCTAACTACGTGATAGAGCCTGGGGGGCCGAGGAGCGTCGGCCTAGCGTTGGCCGGGGGCAGGGTGGTCAGGGCGTGTGAGAAGCTCTTCCCCTCGCAGGCGGTGGGCGAGAGAGCGAGGATCGCGCCCGGAAGGCTGCTCCCGCCTGTAGAGGTTAGCGGGTGGCGCGTTCACTGCGTGATCTGCGTGGACCTCTTCTACCCTGAGATCGCCCGTGTAGGCGTCCTCCTAGGCTCCGAGATAATTTACAACCCTGCTTCGATACCCAGCGATAGGATAGGGCTTTGGAAGTCCCTACTCCTCACGAGGGCGGCAGAGAACACTGTTTTCACTGTAGGGGTTAACGGTGTCAGCTATGTCTATCCCGACGGTAGAATAACGCTCGGCTCGAGCAGCGTCTACGCGCCTAACGGAATTATGATCGGGGGTATGGGGACTGGTGAGGGAGTCTCTGTTTTCCTCCTAGACAAGCAGGTCATACGGAGGACTAGGGAGAGGTGGGCTTTCTACGGCGATCTAGCCGGGAGTATATCGAGGTTTGTCTACGGCGAGCCTGGAAGGCTCGTTGGTACGAGATGGCTGGCTAGTGATAGTCAATAAAGCCCTCCACTAAGACGCTTATACTGGCGCTCGGGGGGTGGAGGGCTTGATAGAGGTCCTAGAGAAGGTTCAGGGCAAGACGGAGAGGCAGAGGGAGCTTGTGAGGGCTATCCGCGACAGGAGCGTCGAGCTAGTGGGGGCTTTCGGGCCTAGCGGTACTGGGAAGAGCTTTCTAACACTCACGCAGGCGCTCCTACTGCTTGGGAGGGGCGAGTACGAGAAGCTCGTTGTCGGGAGGCCCGTGATTGGCGTGACTTTTGAGGAGAGAATTTCTAGCGGGGGCTCGATCGAGGCTTACAAAGAGCATGTGAGAGAGTATATTCTAGATATTGTGGGTAGCCTCGACCCGTCTCTCCGCGAGCACGTCGATAAGCTGATAAGCACGGGGAAAATAGAGATCATAGACCCCGTCTTCCTAAGAGGCAGGACCTTCGACCGCTCGATCATATTCGTCGACGATATCCAGAACACGACGATAGAGGCCGTGATAGAGGCTATAACGCGCGTAGGCATTGATAGCAAGCTGATCATCGCCGGGGACCCCGTCTTCCAGCACCTATACCCTGGGGCGAGCCGGACCGCTGTGGAAGCCTGGGAGATTCTTAGGGGTGAGAGGGGCTCGGCGGTTATCGATCTCGGCATAAGCGATGTTGTGCGCCCCGGGGCTCGGAGGGGGCTCCGCCTGCTCCTGGAGAGCGCTCTTCGCAGGAGGAGAATGAGCGAGACGGAGAGGAGGGTCTACGACGCGATACGGTTATACGCTCCCGACGCTGACGTCATAACCGTGATAAGCCTCGTCGACGCCAAGAAGAGGCTCGAAATCGAGTCAAGCCATGTCCCAGACGTTGTCATCATCGTGAAGCCAGGACACGTAGCTAGAACCATAGGAACAGGTGGTGAGAGGATCGAGCGCGTCGAGGAGGATACAGGCCTCATGCCCAGGGTTGTAGAGCTGACCCTCGACTTCAAGCAGTACATAAGGGCTGTCCACCCCGTCTCTTGGATACACAAGCACGTTGTCCACGCCGACCTGGCGGGACCATACGTAGTCGTGAGGGTGCCACAGCGCTACCTAGGAGCAATACTAGGGCAGAAGGGAGTTTACGCCCGCTTTATGGACCTCTTTTTCAGGGAGCTCCTCGGAATCGGCTTCAGGGTTGAGGAGGCTAGGAAGAGAAGCTAGTCCTCCTCCTCATATATCTCTACTATAACCCTAGCCTTGACTTTGTCGGTGGAGAAGGGAGGCAGCTCCTCTCCAAGGTCGACGGCGAACGCCACCTGATTCCCGAGGTCGTCGGTGAACCTAACCTCGGCGATATAGGTCGGCTTCGGCCCACCCTCCTCCATGATCTTCATTAGGGCATCGTATATTCTGGAGAACGCCATCTGCAGCGATATTGGGCTCGAGAAGTCCTCGGGCTTGAGGCTTATTGTCGCGATGTTCTTGAGCACCCTACCTATCTTAGCCTCGCCCTCGAAGCTCTTCCTAATACTATCTGCCAACCTGCCTACACCCCCACCCACGCAAGACTCGGGCGCTCCGAATGTATTTATGGTGCGACCCCGCTGGTAGCTCAAGAAGAATAAAAGACTCGGCAACTACGCGTCTTCCCCCGGGTGGAGCGGCCCTCTAGTAGGAGACGGTGGTGCGCTGTCATGGCTGAAACGCTGGATTCTAGGGCTGGTGCAGCCATACGATTCCTTAAGGAGATCGAGGAGAAATGGCAGAAGGCCTGGGAGGAGGCCCGCCTGTTCGAGGCGGACCCCGATCCTGGCAGGCCGAAGTTCTTCATCACGTTCCCCTACCCGTACGTGAACGCTCTCCCACACCTAGGTTCGGCCTTCACTGTTCTCCGAGTCGACGTGATGGCCCGCTACAAGAGGATGAGGGGCTACAACGTGCTGTTCCCCCAGGGCTGGCACGCGACTGGCGGCCCCATAATGGCTGCAGCTCTGCGCCTGCGCGAGGGCGATCCCAAGATAAGAGCGACTCTCACCATGATGGGGGTCCCCGAGGATGAGATAGACAATTTCAAGGACCCCGCGTACTGGGTATACTACTTCACTAAGCAGTGGAAACGCGATTTCAAGAGGTACGGGTTAAGCATTGACTGGCGCAGAGAGTTCCACACGACTAACCTGAACCCGTACTATAGCAGGTTCGTCGAGTGGCAGTACCTCACGCTCCGCTCTAAAGGCCTTATCGATAAGGGGGAGCACCCCGTCGTTTGGTGCCCGAAGGAGAAGAAGGTTGTGGGAGACCATGATAGGCCCGACGAGTATGCGGGGATAAGCCCGACCGAGGCCACTATAATAAAGTTCCGCGACGAGACCGGCCTAGTGCTCCCGGCTCTCACGTATAGGCCCGAGACAGTGTTCGGCGTTACGAACCTCTGGGTTAGGCCCGACGCGACATACGTTATTGCCGAGGTTGACGGGGAGAGGTGGGTTCTCAGCAGGTACGAGGCTGAGGAGCTCCGAGACCAGGACCATGAGGTCCGCATTGTAGGTGAGATCTCTGGCCGGGAGCTGGTGGGCAGGACTGTGAAGGTTCCCGTCGACGATAGGGTTGTCCCTGTTCTCCCGGCCCGCTTCGTCGACCCCGAGCTAGGTACAGGCATAGTCATGAGTGTCCCTGCCCATGCCCCCTTCGATTATGTGGGTCTCGAGGACCTTAGGAGTCATCCGGAGGAGCTGGAGGAGTACGGGCTTGACCCTTCGATAGTTAGGGGCATAAAGCCGATCCCCCTGATACGCGTGCCGGGATACAGTGAGATACCTGCGAGGGACGCCGTTGAGAGGAGGGGGGTTAAGAGCCAGGATGAGAGGGAGAAGCTTGAGGACGCGACCAAGGAGATATACGCTAAGGAGTACCATATGGGCGTCCTACTCGAAATAACGGGTCGCTGGGCCGGGATGAAGGTTAGCGAGGCTAAGGACGAGATAGTAGAGTGGCTAGCGAGCGAGGGCTACGCGGTCCGCGTGTACACGCTGCCCTCAAGAGTCTACTGCAGGTGTGGTGCTAGGACTCACGTCAAGATAGTGAAGGACCAATGGTTCCTCCTATATAGTAAGAAGGAGTGGAAGGAGAAGGCCCACGAGGCCGTTGACCAGATGAGGTTCTACCCGCCAAGCCTCAGAGAAGAGTTCCACAAGCTGATAGACTGGTACGACGACTGGGCCTGCGCGCACAAGAACGAGCTCGGCACGCCCCTGCCATGGGATCCCGAGTGGGTGGTCGAGAGCCTTAGCGACTCCACAATCTACATGGCCTACTACACGCTAGCGAAATACCTCCAGCACCCGGAGCAATACGGGATAAAGCCTGAGCAGTTAGTGCCCGAGTTCTTCGACTACGTGCTACTCGGAAGGGGGGACCCGAGCGATGTTTCAAGGATAACAGGCATACCGGAGAGCCTGATCCGAGCTATGAGGGAGGAGTTCCTCTACTGGTACCCGGTGGACCTGAGAATAAGCGGTAAGGACCTAATCCAGAACCACCTAGTCTTCTACATATTCCACCACGTAGCAGTGTTCCCGAGGGAGCACTGGCCGAGGGGCATAGGCGCTAATGGCTGGGTCCTGCTGCGGGGGGCTAAGATGAGTAAGAGCACGGGTAACTTCATCCTCCTCCGCCAGGCTCTAGAGCTGTGGGGGGCCGACGCTACCCGGTGGGCCGAGATTATTGGGGGCGCGGATCCGGGGCTAGACGATGCTAACTTCGAGCCGGACAATGCCGTGCAGGCGGCCCTAGACCTTGTCGACTGGATCCGGTTCGCGGAGAAGCACTACAATGCTGGCGACGATGTTGCTAGGAGTGATCGCGTGATCGTTGACGACTGGTTCGAGAGCGTCCTGAACAGGACGATCAAGGAGGTAACGATGCTCATGGAGGATACTCGCTTCAAAACAGCGCTCGTCACGGGCTACTACATGCTCCAGAGCGCCTATAAGTGGTATGTGAAGAGGTCTGGCAAGCCCAGGAGGGACCTGCTTAAGAGGTTCATCGAAGTGCAGACGCTGCTACTAGCCCCCTTCGTTCCTCACACCGCGGAGGAGGTGTGGAGGAGGATCGGGAAGAAGGGGTTCGTCTCAACTGCTTCCTGGCCCGAGCCGGACGAGAGCAAGATAAGGCCGGAGATAGAGAGGGCTGAGAGAATAGTCGAACGTGTCCTCGAGGATGCTAGAGAGATAAAGAAGTTCGTGCCAAATGCGCGCAAGATGATAGTTATTGTCGCGGCAGAGTGGAAGTATAGGCTCCTCTCCCAGGTGGAGAAGCTCCGAAGCGCCGGCAAGACGCTTCGCGATAGCCTGCGCGAGGCGGTCCGTAGCGCCGATATTCCCAAGAGGGAGATAGGCAGGATCATGAAGCTCGTCCCGAGGTACCCGGAGGTGCTCTCGACGCTGGTCCCGAGGGAGCTAGAGCTCCAGTACCTGAGGGAGGCGTCGGAGTTCCTTGCTAGAGAGCTCGGCCTCGAGAGTGTCGAGATCGTGACTGAAGAGGAGGCCGAGCACGAGAAGAAGGGACAGGCGCTTCCCTCGAAGCCAGCCCTAGTCCTAGTCTAGGAGGGGAAAGCCTTGATACCGGTGGCAGACGGACACACTCACTCAAACCCCGTGCGGGGACTGGGAGCTGCAAAGATAGCTGAGCGCTTCCGCGAGGCCGGGGGCTGGTTTATGGCCCTAGTAGCTCTGAGCCCCTGGCACTACGGCATGGAATTCAGAGGGTTCGACTCGTACGCTGAAACCATAGACCTTCTGCTTAGGGAGTGCAAGGAGGTCGAGGAGCGGGGCATACGGGTAGCTTGCCTAGCAGGCTTCCACCCAGCAGATGTTGATAGGCTAATAGACAAGTACGGGATGAAGCCGATGAGCGTCCTCGACCTGGGCCTCCGGGTGGTGGAGCACGAGGCTAAGCTCTGCAGGGAGGGGACCCTAGACGGTATCGGCGAGGTCGGGCGCCAGCACTACAAGACCTTCCCGACACGCGCCCTGATCAGCCAGCTAATACTTGAGAGAGCTATGGAGCTAGCGCGCGACTACGGGTGCATAGTTCACATGCACCTCGAGCAGGAGGGCGAAACCACGCTCGGCCTCATAGACCTCTGGGCCTCCAGAATAGGTATGCCGGGCGAGGCGAAGAAGCTCCTCGTCTTCCACCATTCCAAGCCGAGTCTAGCCGTGCGCGCCCACAAGCTGGGCTACAGCGCGACTGTCCCCGGCACGCCAGCGCTCATGACGAGGGTCCTCGGCAATGTGGACCCGGTCTTTATACTGGAGAGCGACCACATAGATGATCCCAACAGGCCGGGTGCAGTAGTGTACCCATGGGTCATGGCTGAGACTCTCCAGAAGCTCGTGGAAAAGGGTAGGATAAGCAGGGAGTACGCGTACAAGATAAACGTTGATAATGTGGTCAGCCTCTACAGAGTACCCCCGCCCTAGCTCTTCCTCATAACCCTCCTCACGACCCTCAATCCCTCATCGCTATCCAGCTTCTCCGCAACCATGTACGACGTCGACACACTCGCCAGAGCAGGGTTATCCCCCTTGATCATCACACTGTGAAGCCTCACACCCGACTTTTGCAGCATCGATCTCAGCACGTGGACTAGAAGCTTGTCCTCCCCATCAGTAATTATCACGATATCGCTGGCCCTCCGCACGCTCGAGAGGTCGTCTAGAGCCTTCGCTATAGCTCTTGTAATGTTTGTCCCCCCACTAGCCTTCACAGTTGCGATCTCCCGAAGCGCCTCCGCCATGACTCTAGGTCTAGCACCGGGAGAAACCTCTATTGGCTTGTAGACTATCGAGTCAAAGTAGCGCAGTCTAAACCGCCTCCGCTGTGCCCTAGCCTTAATTAGAAGGGCTATAGCCACGGCTCTCGCCCAGTTCATTTTATCCCCGCTCATGCTCCCACTCTTGTCCAGCAACACGTAGACGTCTCCCAGCCCAGCGTTGAGATGCTTCCTATACAGTAGTAGCCTGGAGTTAGCCAGCTCTGCAAGGAAGAGTTCCTCGGGAAATGCGAGCCTGCTCGGGTGCACCCTCTCTAAGTCGCCTCCCAGCTCCACCCCCTTTGCCCATCCCCTCGGCGAGGCGGCCTCCCGAGGGGCTTGGACCCTAGAGACTTGTATTCCGGAGAGTATCCTCTCTATCTCCCTAATGCTTGTCCTCTTAGCCAGATCCATTACTATGTCGAGTGTATCCTCGAAGAGCAGGCTCGAGGTGTTGCCCGCTCCCATCTTCTCTAGTATGGACTTCGCAGCGGCAGCATTCTTCACAGCTTCGAGAGCGTCGCCAATAGCCCGGCTCAGCGCGCTCTGCTGCCTCTCACCTCCCGAGGCAGAGGACTTCCTCCTATCCCCGAGTGAGCCCCCGCTCCGAGCCTGGGCCAAAGCATTGATGAGCACAGTAGCTGCTACCATACTCAGGGCTGGGTCCGCCACTGTGTATGCCTTGATCTTCCAAGTCTTGGAGTCCGCTAGTACACCAGCTACTAGGAGAACCCTCTCCTCCGCGCCCTCGGCTAGGTCTCTCCTCACGACTGGAAACGGCAAGTAGAATGTGTAGTAGAGGTCTCCGGCAAGCAGGGGGTCCACTCCCTCGGGCTTTCTTCCGGATAGCTTCTCTAGGAGGCTTAGGATCCTCTCAGCCCTGTACTTGTAGGGTGGACCTACGACGACGCCCTCGAGGACGCTAGCTTTCTCGGGCTCCACTGGCGCCACCCCCTAGGGCTACATACTGAGCTTGAGCGAGATTATGGAGAGCAGCTCCTGTATCTCGTCGAGAAGCTCGGAGGCCATATTGATTAGTTCCTCGTCATCGACATCAGCTACCATACTCTTAATCCTATTGGACAGCTGGTTCAGCATCTTGTAGTAGTCTATGAGGCGGGGGCTGTAGGTTCTAGCTTTCTTAATCTCCGGCTTCATAGCTTCTAGGCTCCTCCTTATCTCCCCGAGCTCCTGGATTATCTTGTCCCTTGTTCTAACCTCCTCGAACAGGATAGCCTTGACCTTCTCGAAATCGTCAATATCGCGGGGGACTATGTAGCGGAGAACGTGTAGATCTGCCAGGTCTGCCCTTCTTCTGCCATGTATCAGGGCGTGGGCCGCTATTATCTTGGCGGCCTTCCCCTTCCTCCTATCTGTAGTATGCATTCCCTTCTCCTCGAATATCATGAAGAGTTTCAGTAGCTTGTCCTTCACGGGCGATAAGTCGACCTTGAATATCTCCTCGTACGCCTTAGCGATGTCCTCCAGCGTCACAATTGGTCTGGGGGCCTCGTAGCCTTCCCGCTCTATGACTATAGCCCTATCGATCAGCTCGTCCCAGTATTCGGCGGGAACCGGCTGGACGAGGTGGCGTAGGACGAACCTGTCATACAGCGCTTCGAGCTCGGGCTCCTCTGGTATAGTGTTTGACGCGCCTATTACTGTCCATATGCTGGTCCTTATCTCGCTGTAGCCATCGTATACTATCCTCTCCTGTAGGAGGCTGAGGAGGCTGTTCAGCACAGCACTATTAGCGTTGAATATCTCGTCTAGGAAGGCTATCTCCGCCTCCGGCAGCTTCCCCCGCGTTATCCTCCTGTACACTCCCTCCTTGAGCCCCGCGATATCTAGCGGGCCGAAGAGCTCGCTAGGCTCCGTGAACCTGGTTAGGAGGTACTTGAAGAATCTTGCATCGACAAGGCTAGCAAGCCTCCTGGCAAGAGCGCTCTTACCCGTGCCTGGCTCCCCGATCAGTAGAACGTGCTCCCTAGAGACTAGGCCTAGGACCAGCACCATAGCCTCCTCTCTACGCGCTACGAAGGGCCGTGCTAGCTCCTCCACTAGCGTCATTAGCCTCGCACTTTCCAAGGGTCTCGGGCACCCCTCTCTAGAGTGAGCAGACTCCAGCACTCATATACGGTTGCACGGGGTCCTCGGGGTCTCGACTAGGTGGTCGATGCTTTGGAGGGGTGTCCCCCGGGAGACCTGCTTGAGGCGGCCAAGAGGGTTGCTGGGAACGCCTACGCCCCCTACTCGGGCTTCCGTGTTGCTAGCGCGGTCCGGGCTGAGAGCGGTAGGATATACGCGGGCGTTAATGTTGAGAATTCGAGCTACGGCTTAACCGTGTGTGCCGAGAGGGTCGCGGTCTTCTCGGCCGTGACTAACGGCGAGCGGGCTATCAGGGAGGTCTTGGTCTACGCGCTTGATAGTGAGGAGCCCGTTTTCCCGTGCGGCGCATGTCTGCAGGTCCTCTCGGAGTTCAGCCCCGAGGGAGATACGATAGTCTACGCGTACTCTCCCCGGAGCGGCAGGTGCGAGAGAGCGAGCCTCCGCGAGCTGCTTCCGAGGGCGTTCCGCTTAGGGCACAGGATATAAGGCCCGGCGGGCCGCACCCGTAGGGAGTAGCAAGCGGAAGAGTGGAGTAGCCTTGTCAGAGGAGAAGGAGAAGAAGATTATGGATCTCAAGGAGGGAGAGAACGACGTAAACGTGAAGGTTCGCGTCATAGAGACGAGAGAGCCGAAAGTGATACAGACCCGCAAGGGGCCCCGCACTATAAGCGAGGCAATCGTTGGAGACGAGACTGGGAGGGCGAAGCTCACCCTATGGGGGAAGCATGCTGGCACTCTCAAGGAGGGCCAGGCCGTCGAGATTAGCGGTGTCTGGACAACCCAGTACAGGGGAGAAGTGCAGCTAAACGTCGGGTACCGAGGCGAGATACGCGATATACCCGACGAGGAGGTACCAAAAGCCGAGGAGGTCCCAGAGCAGACCCCGAAGCCCGAGCACCCGTACACACCTAGGAGGCAGGCTGGCGGGTACAGGAGACAGCGTGGAGGCTATTATAGGAGGAACGAGTAAGGAAGCATTACTTTCCCTAAAACAATCTTATTCGTCACAAGTTTCTTCTTTAGCATTCCCTCCCATTTGTTTACTCGGGTCGGAGCCGGTGGAGGCATCTCATCCCGCCTAGGATAGTGGGCGGTCGGAGACGTGCAAATTACCTCATCCCCGAGAACTTATCCTGGCACGTATCGAGAGAAAAAAGGAGTGTTGTGCGACCCGGAGGGTCACTTAATTATCGGGTAGTCGTCGGGGACCTTAGCCCTGAAGGTCTTGCCCGTCTTAGGGCTCTTGAAGAGGCCTATCTTGACGCCCTTCCTACCCCTGCTCTTGGGAGCGAGTAGCCAGACCTTGATGGGGACTAGCTCTACTTCCTCGCCGGTCGTGGGATCGCGCACCTTGACCGGGTACGGCTTTTTCTTAGCCATTGACCGACACCCCGTCCACTATTGCCTTTCTCATCTAATAGAGGAGTGGTGTCCCAATGTTATTAAGGGTAATGCCCGTTTCTTCATACTACACCGTAGAATTAGGACTGCATCTCTTAAAGGATATGTTTAAGGGTTCCTTGAGTTGGTAGTGGTTAGCAAACAAGGGCCATACGCATCGCACAGGCCCGGAGATCCTGCACTATAATGTCTGTTCTTCTACCGACCTCTCTCACGACACGTTTTATCAGATAGCTGTGCTTGAACACCTCGTCAACATCGCTGAGCCTCACGGTCTCGTCGAGGCCCAGTAGCTTGGCCCGCACGACTCCGTCGGAGCGGACCTCCAGCCTAGCGTTCCTAGTCGTGAACACTACCAGGCCGGGCTCGATCTCTATTCCTATAGGATTGCTCATGAACTTGCCTATCCTCACCCTGTCCCCGTCGCGGATCATGTAGATCCTGGCGCACGCTGGGTTACAGAAGGACTCCTTACAGGCCCCCTTAGCCTGGCCGAGACACTCTATAAGCTTAGATGCGTTTAGCGCGGCATCAACGATTTCCCTGATCCTCTCGACCACGCCCTGGACAACCGCCGCCTTATAGCCCTCCTTGGGCATCTGCTCGATCAGCGATGCTAGCCTAGTCTCTACTACTGACATACCCGCCACCACGCAACCTGGCCGTGGTCGGTCTGCCCTAAATACTTTGGGAAAGCCCTGCTAGCTCTAGAGCCCGCAGCGCGCCGCGAGGTATAGGAATAGAGGCCAACCGCCTCCGGGCCCCCTCAATACCGTAGCGTCGCGCGCACTCGACGCATATCCGGCGCACATTATCGATCTGGACAGCACATGAATCACATATCAGGCGGCCGCACAGCGCGCAATAAAATAACGCGAGCCTCGTACTGCAGACCATGCAGAGAGCGCTCTCGCAGAGAGAACAAATCCCCCGCTCCGGATCATAGTCCTCCTCGCACACTCTCCTACCGCATACCCTGCATGTATAGTTGGCCGGCTTATCCCAGCAGACCTCGCAGATCACCACATGACTACACCCAGAGTGTCCGGGATAACCCTGCGTCGCACGAGGTTCTCGTAAATCCTCCATATGCGCTTCTCATTAACATACTTCGTATAGAACCCCCTCTCCTCGAGTAAACGTATAACTATTTCGGGGAACTCGGCAGGATCAACGCCTCTCGCCTGGAGAGCAGCCTCAATCACGACCTCGGCTAGGTCTCTCGAGGAGGGAAGCTTAACCTTCTTCTTCCCGGCGCGCCGAGTCTCCGACGAGATTTCCTCTGCTATCTCCTCGAGATCCTCTATCACGTCCTCTGGAAGATCCTCGAACCTGAAATCCTCGCTCACATCAACCACCCCTATCAGACTTAATTGAAGGGAACTTATTACCTTATGGTCAAGAGGATAACGCGTGTAATACTACCCCTCAACACCAATACCCGTACACGATCATATTATTCTGCAATCGGGGATCATCATGCCCACATTCGAGTCCAGCTTCGGGACCATAGTCGAGAGGGAAATCGAGAGGCTTGTGGATGAGATAGCCTGGATCGACGCCCGTCTCCTCGAGCTGGGCGAGACTGATGAGGATCTTGTCGAGAAGAAGCTACTCAGAATCCTGAGGAGACACCTCATGAGGGATCTCTACGAGCTCGCGGGCTTCGTCTGGGAGGAGCCGAGTATTGAGGAGAGCGAACCTACCGTTCATAGCACTATTCTTGAACATGCTAAAATCGAATCCATATTCTGAATTCTATCCTATTTTATAATCATCACCTTATAAGAGCTTATTCCTATCTAGTGTATGAGGCTAGAGTTTATATACATGAAACGGTCATTAGTATATAGTGGAGCGTGGAAACCTAGGGGTGATACAAAATGGTACCTCGAGCGCAAGTAATAAACAAGGAGCTAGTGGAGAGAGTGCGCAGAAAGGTACTGCGAGAATACGAGAAGCTCTCTGCAAGCCTCTACATTGAGGAGGGAGACCTGCCGGTAATGACAGCCCTATCCGACAGCGAGCTAGAGCACCTAGTGCTGCTAGCTCTCCGCGAGGCTCGGCAGCCAGTATCTTGGCGGGAGCTGAAGGCCATATTTGCTGGCATCGCGGGCGAGGATAGGCTCAGGAAGATACTGGCCAAGCTGAAGGCTGAGAATGTGATTGCAGAGCTCACAAAGACTAGGTACGCTCTGCCCGAGTACGTGCCGCTCAACGAGATCCCAAAGATAAAGAATCCGGGTATAATCTCGAAGATCTACGCTCTCCAACGCGAGAGGCAGTAAATAGGCCTCCCCATTTTATCCTTGGCTCCCCAGCTACACGATTCTGGGTGCTAGGGGGTTTGGCGCCAATTAAGGCTAGGGTCACTGAGAAAGGGGATCTGGTGGTTGTTGAGACAGAGCTGGGCCAGAAGGCTGTTGTTCCCCGGGACAAGCTGTGCGAGCTAGCGATCAGGTTTAACCTCGAGTATGAGAATATTAAGCTTGAGTGCGAGAAGGCTGTTGCTGGTGAGGCCTACATTGAGGTTGAGTGAGGAGACCTTTGCAAGGCTCCTCAGCTCTTTCCAGGCCGCTGGAGCCGACGTGTCGAAGCCCCACATATCGGGAGATTGCTATGAGATGATCGGCGAGTTCGAGGGCCACCCGTTCGCCGTCTACATATTTAGGGGTATTTTCTCCGACGGTATTATTGTTAAAGTAGAGAAAAGAGTGAGATCTTGTTTTGAGGCGCTCTACGGGCCGACAGGGCTATACGCGATAACCCGTGACGGCTCTATCGAGCCGGACCGCCTAGCACGTAAGATTAGGATCGTCCTCTACGCGCAGGAGCACCAGCTCTAGCAGGGCAAAGCTTTAAGGCGCCGGCGACGCATGATATCTCACCCTTGGCGGGGTGACACAGCGGGGTAGGGTAGCCTGGCAGCCCGCGGGGCTCATAACCCCGAGGTCGGTGGTTCAAATCCACCCCCCGCTACCACCAGCGGGGTCCCCGCCACCATCATGCAGCTTCTTGCAATGTAACACGCTATGGTAATCCTTATACCTGGAGGCGGCCACCATTAACCCCGGTGCGCTCCTCATGGCTAAGCTACTCTATATTGTGCTAGACGGGGCAGCGGACGGGTTCGATCCCGAGAGGAGCAGTCTTAGGCGGGCCAACACGCCGGGGCTCGACGCTCTCGCGAGGAACGCCCTATGCACTCTTGTCTACACGGTCCGCAAGGGGATCGCTCCGGAGAGCGATGTCGCGGTTATGAGCCTCCTCGGGTATGATCCTGAGAAGTACTACACTGGCAGGGGGCCCCTGGAAGCGCTGGGGGCGGGGATACCCGTTAAGAGGGGCGACCTAGCCCTCCGAGCAAACTTCGCCACCGTGGATCCGAGGACGCTCCGCATCATTGATAGGAGGGCTGGGAGGAGCGTTACGAGCGAGGAAGCAGCTAAGCTAGCCGAGAGCCTGGACGGGATGGCCCTGGACGGGGGCAAGGCTAGGGCGGTCTTCCGAGCCACGATAGGCCATAGAGCAGTCCTAGTCATACGTCACTCCGAGATGGAGCTAGACGCTAGGATAAGCAATACTGACCCCGCCTACGAGAGGGTAGGCCTTATAAGTCATGCCCGGAGAGAGTACGAGCCCTACATTCAGAAGGCCGTTCCACTCGTTGACACTCCCGGCGCTAGGAAGGCGGCGGAGCTAGTGAACGAGTTCACAGTGAAAGCAATAGAGATACTGGACAAGCACCCAGTTAACGAGGAGAGACGCAGGAGAGGCCTCCTACCGGCAAACGCAGTCCTACTCCGAGACGCTGGCGACCGACCCCCGGAGGCGCCGCCTTTCGCAGAGCTGTACGGCTTCTCCATGGCTAGCATTGTGGAGATGGTTGTCGAGAGAGGTATAGCGAGGGCTCTAGGCCTTCGAGACATTCCTGTCCGGGTCGAGGGGAGACCCCGAGAGGAGCTGCTCCGAGAGGAGGCCGAGAAGGCTGTGGAGGCGTTGCAGAGCCACGGAGGCGTATATGTTCATCTTAAGGGGCCCGACGAGCCTGGGCATGACGGGGATTTCGACTCAAAGGTTGAAGCTATAGAGCAGATTGACTCTCACTTCATAAGTTATGTTCTCGATAATGTTGACAGGGAGAACACTATCATAGTTGTAACGAGCGACCACGCAACCCCCTGGTATCTGAAGGCCCACAGTGACGACCCGGTACCCCTCATGATATCACACCCAGCCCTGAAGGGCCCGGGAGCTTTCGACGAGGTAACTTGTAGGGACAACATGAGCCTGCCAATACTGGATAGGGGCTATAAAATCGTGCCGACCGTCATAGATGTTTCCAGAAGCCTAGGGTTACCTATAGGCTAGCTCTTAATAATATCATTTATTATATCCGTTATTCCCAGCTGTCCGGCTAGGCGCTTGACTATTTCCTCCATGTTCTCCCTTATCTCCTCGACCCTGTAGCCGGACCGCTCGTAGGATAATGCTTTCAAATATGTTGCGAGGCTCTCGGAGATGCGCGCTATAACTGCTTCAACGCTCTTCTCGTCCTCGAACTCCTCTTGCAACGCCTTGGCCTCGCGGCTGATGGGGAGGGAGTTAACGGCTCTCCTCTCGGCCGCGGCTTTCTCGCTCCTACTAATCCCGGCGACTTTCGGAATATCTCCTATCACGGACTCCCCTATATCGTGGAACAGCGCAATCGCGGCCGCCCGGTAGGGGTCGACCTGGACACCCCGGCTCCTCGCTCTTACGCTTATCTCGAACGCTAGCACGGCTGCCCAGAACGAGTGCTCCGCGACACTCTCTGCGATGACACTTGGGACCCCCCTCAGCATCCAGCCAGTCCTTGCAAGGCTCGAGAGAGCTTCGAGCACCTCGTGTAGGCTCCTCTCCATGCTAGCCACCATTAATCCCTAGTATGGCGATACTCCGAACACTATAGTCCTAAGCTTTACGGGACCGAATAGGTCTTGAACCCTCCTCCGATATATCGCTTCCTTAACCGCGAAGTAGTCGTCCTCGGAGACGAGGCCTAGCCTGTGCATAAACGCCACACAACTAGGCGTCGCGGCAGCGCTAAGGAGGCCGCCCGACACGAGTAGGTCTAGGCCCGACTGGATGTCCGCCACCGACAGGCCGCAGGCCCCCTCCGGGTGGGTGTGCACCGAGGCGGATGACTCGACGAAGGGGAGCCTCACCCTGAAATGCTCACCCTCGAACATAGCCACTCTACCATCGCTGAGATATAGGAACATGTACTCGATACCCGTTCGACTAGTCCGGACCGCCCTCTCGCGGATCATCTCCCTGTCGAGCCTAAGCAGTTTCACCGGCTCACCGTAAAGCCCCCTAAAATCTGCCTCACCATAGCCCGGCTCTATCGTGATAGCAACGATACTATCCGCAACCTCGACCTCGCGAGTATAGGCTTCAGAGACCCTGCTCGAGTATACCGATACCTTCCCGCTCTCGAGAACGCGCCAGGGATCCTCGCGTAGTAGGTCGATGAGCCTCCAGGAGACGCTGAAATCTGATAGATCTAGTCCTTGCTCCTCCGAGAAGTCCTCGACGATACTTACGACTCCCTGGATTATGCCTATCGCCACACTAGCACTAGTCGTTCTAAGCATCTCCTCCTTGGACAAGCTAGCAGTACTCCCCCAGGATCATACATTTCCGGGCCCAGGAAGGGTTTTGAATGCGCCCTTATGTGTAAAGCCCCTTAGGTCCAGGCAGTCCTCCTATGATGCCGGTGTACATAGGTGGCGTGTGAGTGTGCCGGTCTGAGAGGGCTCGACCTCGCGGTTTGCCTTGCCCCGCCCGAGGGCGAGTATGAGGCCGTAATTCCAATATCAGACAACATATCTATAATTGTAAATAGAAAAGGAATATTTATAAAGAGAATTGTAACAGACGATATGCTCCCCTTCGTCCGAACAGTCCTAAGGAAAATCACTCGCGAGGAGACCCTCCAAGCATATGGAGTAAGCCTA
This sequence comes from Desulfurococcales archaeon, assembly GCA_015521185.1. Lineage (GTDB taxonomy): Archaea > Thermoproteota > Thermoprotei_A > Sulfolobales > Acidilobaceae > S143-63. The sequence continues at coordinate 25,372 of WAOS01000046.1, forward strand.
GATAGAATACTATGCGCGGCGACTAGGAGCCTTATAGACGCTAGTAGACATGGCTCTACTTACGCAGCTAGAAGAGTAGAGGAGTGCAACGAGCTAGTTCAGAATATCGCTAGCAGCTGCAGCAACTAGCCCCGAGCCAGGACTGGCCACCCTTTTCCCGGCCCGCCTAGCAAGAGACTACCGGGGGCGGATCCCTACATGGCTAGCGGCACACTGGTGGCATGCGTAACTTTAGATCCCGCGAGCCTGGAGAGCCTCCGGTCCGGGCTTGCCAGAATCTCCGAGTACCTAGAGCCCAAAAACATAGTACTCCTGCTGGGCCGCAGCGTTCCCGATAGCGTTCTGGACCGCGCGGTCGAGCGGGCAAAGAGTATATGGAGAAATGTTGATGTAAAGAAGGAGCGTGTCGGCGAGAGAGCCCTCCGCCCGGGAGCCCTACAGGAGGCTCCCTCTAAGGAGAGAATCGTGAGCACCCTCAAGGAGGCATGCGCGGACCCCCCGGTAACAGTCTACATATCAAGCTGTAGCAGGCGTCAGGCCTCGCTGGTATCGCTGGCTGCTGCCAGTGTAGATTGTCCACTCAGAATAGTTCACGGAGACTTCTACTTTGGCCCGTGGAAGGGCCTCACATACCCGGAAACCCCCAGAATAGTTGAGCCGCTCACTGTTCTACACGGTCCACCGCTAAGAATCGAAGTCGAGGACCCAACCATAGGCATCCGGAGACTACAGGACCCTCTAGGCGGGGGCAGGTGTCCGAGGCCTGCCCTACTAAGGTGCGCTGTAGCGAGGCTCACCTACCTGGTAAATACCTTGAGCCTCGCCCCGGGTGGGTGCAGGAGGCTGCGGGTAAAGCTTCCCGAAAGCGTGTCCGAGATAGTATGGAACCCCTGCTCCCCCGAGGACTACATGAAGCTAGCCTCCCGAATAGAGATGTGGCTCACCAACAAGTCCGCGGAACACCGCCGCTTAAACGTCTGGGAAATACTCGCGTGGTCAGGCCTCTACGGTCTCAGGCCGGAGAGAGGCCAGGATGACCCCTCGAAGCTACTGCTCGTCGATACTAACCTCGTATACTATGGGGTCCACAATCGCGTGTGGGAGGGGGCCCGCATAGGGCTTCCTTCATGCGCTCTGGGAGAGCTGAGCAGGAGGCTCAGCGAGGCTATAAAGAGGAAGAGGCGCTCTGACGCTGGATCTCTCCCACACGTGCTAGCCTACCTCTCAATGATAGATATGTTGGAGGCGGGAGCCCCGATAGTCCCTAGCCCGCAGAATGTGTGCGATCTAGCCATGCCCAGGATTGACCCAGTACTGCTGTCTCGTGTGGTACTAGCAACTAGCGACGACGGAGCCTACAGGTACTGGGGGCTAGTCCTACCGCCTCGGACCCTCTCGAGGGTGAAGTATACTGTGGACAACACCGCTAAGCCAACGCCCGGGACTCCCCTGGGACTCGCGAGGCTCACATACTCGGCCATGCAGCTCCTACTAGCGATAGACCTCATGGGGGTCATGGGAATAGTTGAGGAGAGACCCTTGATTATCTCGGAGGGGAGAGAAGAGCACATGCCTGGAAGGTGGCTAGCGGAAAAAATCGGCGTCTAGCCCACGCCTACTTAACGTACTCCCGGCCTATTACCTCCCTAGCAATGATATATCTCATTATATTCTGAGCTCCCTCCGCTCCTACATAGTATGAGAGCGCGCCCAGGAAGCTCCTAGCTATGTTTGTCTCCTTCACGTAGCTGGCTGCACCGTAGAGCTCCATTGTCAGTGATAGCGTGTTGAACGCTGTCTGCACAGCCTTGAGCTTCGAGCTAGCACTGTAGAAATTCAGGTCCTTCGGCTTCAGGCCGGGCTCCTTGTTAATGTAGATGCGATCGGCCATCCAGGCGGCCTTGTAGACGAGGAGTCTCGCAGCCTCTAGCTCCATAGCAGCCTCCGCGATCCTAAAACTGACCCCCTGGAACCTCGTTATTGGCCTCTGATCCTCATACATCACCCTGTTCTTACTCCACTCTATAGCCTGCTCCAGAGCCCATCTAGCTGCTCCGATGTTCGCGGCGGCAACCGTTATTCTGGCCAGTGTGAAACCTTCCATGGCATAGTAGAACCCCCTGTTCTCCTCACCGATAAGCATGGACTTCGGTATCTCGACGTCTTTCAGGTTCAGTATCCCCGTGGATATGCCGTGCCTGCCTATCGTGTTCAGTATTGAGTACTCAATTCCAGGAGTCTTGACACCATTCTTCTTTCCGAGGAGGGCGAAGCCCGATATGCCCCGATGCCTCTGCTCCAGGGTGCCAGTCCTCGCTATGAGGTACCATCCTCCCATGTCAAGCTGCTCCATAACTTCTCTTACGCCGCTGATGAATATCTTCTCGCCATTAACGATATACTTGTCACCCTCCCTCCTAGCCATAGTCCTAGTGCCGGCCACATCGCTTCCTCCATGAGGCTCTGTCGAGGCTATACCGAAGAACGCTCTGCCCCTGCCAACCTCGGGGAGTATAGTTTGGCGGGCTTCATCAGTACCGTAGAGGTAGAGTATGTAGGGCCACGCGTTGTTGAGGAGCGTGTATACAGCTACCGCCATCGAAGGGTCGTGATAAGCTACTTCCTCGACAGCTATCACGGTCGACACAAAGTCTCCTCCTTGACCGCCGAAATCCTCGGGCACAGGGATCGCGAAGAACCCCTGCTCCCCCATCTTGTAGATTAGGTCGACAGGAATCCTATGCTCCTCGTCTATAGTAGTCCATGCCGGCTGAAGGTGCTTCTGGAGGAATTCCTTGACACTCTCACGGAAAATCTTCTGCTCCTCCGAGAACTCGAAATTAACCATGCCCGCGCACCACATATCATCATCTATAAAGATGCGGGCTCTTTATGTTAAACATAGTGCTGCGTAATAGTTGGCCGCCGCGACTCTCGGGGTGCAAGCATTGAGAGTGACCGTCATAAAGGGTTTGGAGCTACCTCTGAATGAACCTGTTAACAGCTATGTTATCCACGATCTCCAGATAATGGTTGACGCGGGTATTGATCCCCCAGACGACGGGTACGAGTACGTATACATAACGCACTGGCACTGGGACCACGTTATGGGCATATCAAAAATGAGGGGCAAAACCATATGCATGGGCCCCACAACTTACGATGTGCTGTCAAATAAGAAGTTCGCCGAGAGGTTCTACACTGTGCTCCGAGCAGGCGGAGCGCGCCTGTCAGAGGGGGAGCGCGCGTTCATAAGCGAAATGGAGTCCCGCTACAAGAAGGCTCTCGAGGGTCTGAAACATAACAATGTCTATGTTCTCGACGAGTGCCCCCACGTTGAAACCGGGGAGGTCAAGGTTCTCGAGTGCCCCGGCCACAGCATTGATCACGTATGCTACATTATAGGCGATTACATCTTCACGGGAGACACCATACTGCCTAGCAAGAGGACCACGATCATTGACTTCCGCGCTCACAGGGAAAGCGTTGTACGCGTGCTAGCGAGGGACTGGCACATGATGTACCCGGGCCATGGAGACCCCCTCAATAGATACGCTGCCGAGGAGGTAGCTGAAGCCTACGTTGTTGGCAGGTGCTCCCGCGCGTACAGAATACTGAGGGAGCTAGCCCATAGCGGGGGCGAGCTGGGCCTCGATCAGCTTCTCAAAGCGATATACGGTGTGGAGCCGAGCCTAGCCTCGTTTGTCGCGGTGCGAACGCTTATCGGCTATATTAAGGAGCTCGAGGATGAGGGAGTAGTGAGTGTTGATAGGAGCGTGTCGCCCTGGAAAGTGAGGCTACTGTAGGGGTGTCTACCTCCTCCTCCTACTGAGCTTCCTAGCCTCCCTCTCCGTCTCCCTGAGCATCAGTATATCTCCTTTCCGGACCGCTCCCATGACGTTCCTCGTTATAATTCTCCCCTTGTCCCGGCCCTCGAGTATTCTCACACGCACCTGCGTTACCTCGCCAGCTACGCCTGTTCTACCAATTATCTGTATGACTTCTGCTGGATACCCGAGCTCCTCCCAGATGTCCTCCCTCTCTTTCTTGCCTCTCGCGCTCATGTTCCTCCCCTGGGAATCCCTTCTGAGGGTTCAACGCTAAACCTATTAAAATCCCTCGCCCTACTGGTGGCGGAGGGAGCAGTAGAGGGAGTGGTAGGCCATGCCCAAGTTTAGGACGTGCTCGTTCTGCGGGAGGAGCATCGAGCCAGGGACCGGCATAATGTACGTGACAAAGAGGGGCGACATCTACTGGTTCTGCAGTAGTAAGTGTTACAAGAACTTCATAAAGCTCAAGAGGAATCCCAACAAGCTCGCCTGGGTAAAGAAGCTGCGGAAGTAGCCAGCCTTTTTATCGGGATAACACTGCTTCTCCTTGCCGGTGAAGAACTATGGCGATTCAGAAGACTCTAGTATTGGTCAAGCCGGACGGCGTCCGGAGGGGGCTCATAGGCGAGGTTATTCGTAGGTTCGAGAGGAAGGGGCTGAAGATACGTGCTCTCAAAATGATCTGGCTGTCCAAGGAGGAGGCCGAGAGGTTCTACTCCGTACACAGGGACAAGCCGTTCTTCAAAGACCTCGTAGACTTTATCACGAGCGGCCCTATAGTCGCGATGGTACTAGAGGGTGACGAGGCTATAAGCGTGGTACGCCTTATGATAGGCGCCACAGACGGGCGCAAGGCTCAGCCCGGCACGATAAGGGGGGACTTTGCGCTCTCCATACAGGATAATGTTGTGCATGCGAGCGATAGTGAAGAAAGCTTTGAGAGGGAGTTCGCCGTTATCTTCAAGGAGGAAGAAGTGGTTCCCCCGTACTAGCCCTTTCTACCCATTAGCTTCAGCTTCAGCAGGACTTTCTTATACGAGGGGTCCCCCTTCTTGAGAGTCACTATCTCCCTGAGAACGTCTAGCTCGTCCTTAGATATAATATCGCGGAACTCGGTTATCAGCCTGTACGCGTGCTCCGCCGGGACGTTAGTGTAGAG
>WAOS01000047.1 GCA_015521185.1 Desulfurococcales archaeon
CACCTCCACTGTTTAGAATGGGGATGTGGGCGTGCTTAGAGGAGTCGGTGCACGTAGCGACGGGGGGAGAGCAGGCCGGAACTTATGGGGGTCCCCCGGAAGTGAGCACCCCTCTACCCCGAGACCTTTACATCAGTGACCTGGAAGACGATTCTCTCACCACCCTGAGGGCTCGGTATGTCGAGAGAAAGGCTGACGCTGACAGGAACACCCTTGTAGTCTATTAGCGCTGCAGCATATACGGGTAGAACCCACTTGTTAGTTATGGCCCCCCTCCTGCTTATCTGAATAACTATCGAGTTATACTCCTTCCCCTTGAACTCGGTCTTGCCGAAGCTCATGGAGACATCGACCAGCCCGTAGGCAGCCGTCCTCGGCTTGCGCAGACTAGCGTACTGAGCCCAGTTAATGTCGGCGGCCTTCCCCACGTAGCATAGGAGGTATACGGGGCCAATCCCAGGGAAGGGTTCTACCCTGACGCTACCACTCGACTGGTTGTAATCGAATATGAGGCTCGTGTAGAAGGGCTCCTCATAGACGCTCGCGTTTATTCCTTCATACGACTCCACTGTCCCGTTAGGGTACTTGAGAGTTATCGACTCAAGCCTAGTCGAATACTTGTACTCTATGGTGAGGGAGAGATTGTCCCCTCGGAACAGCTCTGCGGTGCCACTATTGCTTGTCGGGTTATTCCTAACTATTACACGGTAGACATTCCCCTCGGCGTCAGTAATAGTATAGTTAAGGGTCTCAATCTTGTCGAGGACACTGTCGACACCCGTGCATCCGGCAAGAAGTCGCACGGGGTCCAGGCTAGAGTAGTATATTGTAACCCCGACAACGGCCGAGATAACTGTTAGCACGAACAGCGAGACTATGAGCAGCTTTATGTTCATCTCATCCAGCACCCCGCCTTCTAGACCACTCTCCCCAAGATGACCCGGGCCCGGGGATTTATGCGGTGCACTCCCCAGGGGGCAGGCGTGCCTCACGGTTATAAACCCGGCCTCTCCAGCTAGGGGAAGGTCGGTGATACGGAGTGACCCTAGGCCTGAACAAGGGGACGAATGCGCACGGCCATATGGGCTGGGTGCTGGTCAGGTGCCGCGTGTGCGGGAGGTACATAAGCCTCACGGGCCAGAGTCCCGGAGGAGCCAGGAGGGTCGAAGTAGTCTACTACTGCCCCCACTGCGCTAAGGACTATGGGGCATACTTCTGCGCGGCGGACGCGCGCATGCTAAAGTATAGGTGTCCCTTCTGCGGCCGCGAGCTAAAGCAGGCGACGCCTAGCTTCGAAGAGTAACACCGGAAACTATCCCCTGGGGGGCAAGCTGGTGGAGCCGCCGAGAGTGGAGGAGTACTACCATAGAAAGCATGAGAGGACGCTCGTAATCAGGGATGGCGGGGTAATACTCTACTCTATAGACACGTACAGGCTTCTCCCAGCAGTCCCCCAGGATGCGCGATGCCTCCCCTCAGAAAGGGTGGGCGTCAGCCTATGCTACCTCCGCACCGGTCCGGACTGTGAGCTCGTAATAGTCTCGAGCCCGGGGAGGGTGGAGCTAGTCAACTATAGGCTCACCACTAGAGAGGAGATTAGTGTAGAGGAAGCTATGAAGAGGTGCGAGCAGGAGGTTGCCGAGGTTCTGCGCTCTCCTGAGCGGGGGGAAGGATAGTAACTACGCCCTATATAGGGCGCTTCGCGAGGGTTACGAGCCTGCCTGCATCCTCGTAGTTAGGAGTGAGAGGCCGGACAGCTGGATGTTCCATACACCTCACGTAGACCTTGCCCTCCTCCAGGCCGAGGCTATGGGGCTGCGCGAGAAGGTCGTTAGTGCGAGGGTGAGCGGCGTAAAGGAGCGGGAGGTCGAGGAGCTGTACTACGCCCTCAGGAGGGCCCACGAGGAGATAGGGTTCGACGTAATAGTGGTTGGCGCGCTAGCCAGCAGGTATCAATACGAGAGAATCAAGAGGATAGCGGATAGCCTGGGCGTGAGCGTGTTCGCCCCCGCGTGGCAGGCTGACCCAGAGGAGTATATGCGTAGAATAGTTAGCGAGGGAATTAGATTTATAATAATCAAGATAAGTGTGATGGGCTTACCCCCAAGGCTCCTAGGAGTCCCCATAGTGGGTGAGAGACTCGAAGAAGTATTGTCACTCGCGAGAAAGTACGGGTTTCACCCGGCGTTCGAGGGAGGCGAAGCGGAAACACTCGTCTATGACGCGCCGCACTACAGAGCTAGACTATGCTTAGAGGCGGAGAGGCGGACAATAGCGATGTATGAACACGCTCTAAGCATTAGGAGAGCGTGGCTAAGCAGGGATAAGAACGAGAAGTGCATTGTTGTCAACGGCGAGATAACGGGCTAGGCGCGCAGCAGGCGGGCCCCGTTCCTAGTAGCCCACTCCCACACGGTCTCCTCATCAATACCCTTTAGAGCGGCTACCTCCCGGACGGCGTCCGGGATCATTAGCGGGGTAAGTCGCAGACCCCGGTAGTTGTAGGGCCCGTCGCTCTCGAACACCATGTGGTCCAGGGGCGATGCTTTGGCCACGCGCTTGTGCTTCTCCTGTATCCTTATCGCCGGGTTGATACTGATGTAGTAGCCGGCGCCTACTATCTCGGGTATCAGGTTGAGCGGTCCGGTGTACCAGTGCAGCATAGCCCTCTCAATACCGGCATCTACGAGCATCTCAACTGCCTCCCTCCAAGCGTTGGGGGAGTGGACTGTGACGTAGGCGTCTATTTCCCTTGCGGCCTCCAGGAACATCCCGAACACTTTGACCTGAGCATCCCAGGTCCACTCGGGGAGAAACTTCTTATCTAGGCCGACCTCGCCAATGCAAGGAATCCCATATTTCACGGCCAGGCGCGCCAGCTCCTCGGCCTCGCCGAGGCTACGCTCCTTGATGCTCCACGGGTGGAACCCGGCGCAGGGTATGATACTATCTGGGAACCGCTCAGCCAGCTCTAGCGTGCGGTAGAAGCTCTCTAGGTCCTCGCTGACCGATACTATTCTCGCGCTACCCAGCTTCTCCAGGATATCCTCTAACTCATTATCGCTGAACTCGTGGGTATGGCAGTGCATGTCATATACCACCAGCACAGTCGGTCACCTCCCTCTCCAGCGCCTCCTCTATATAGCGGCGGACCGGTCTTAAGGCTACAACTATTATGAGCCCGGGCAGTATGCTGAAGAGAAGATAGACAACTCTCCACGCCAACAGACTCCTCGGGCTCATGAGGCTCGCGAGGCCATACTCAAAGAATAAGCTGCCGCCAGGCGTGATGCTCATTGACAAAACGTATGTTGCTTCCATAAGTATGAAGCTCTTGAGGATGAGGCTGAGACCAGTAACGCCAATACTCTCAGTAATAATTATTAAGAGCGCTATAGATTCAAATATGTGGCTCAACAGAGTGATAAGCAAGCTCGGCGTCAGAACCCTCATGCGCAAAGCCTCCCTCAGCCCGCGCATGAAGAGATCTCTCTGATTAAGAATATAGCACTCCAGGTTCTCAGGGAGCCTAAGCCTCCTAATGAACCTAGTGAAACCGTCGCTTCCAGCCCAGAGCACTCCTAGCAGCCAGCTCGCCCCAATACAGATGCTGACGAGGAATACGAGCCACGACTCCGGGAGTAGCGGGGCGGTGAAGACGAGCACTACCAGCACGCTAAGGATCGTATCGAGAATACTCTCCATAGTCGCGAGGCTAAAGCTCTCGCCAGGAGGAACACCAGTGTACGCGCTAATAATCAGGCTCCTAGTAGGAGCAGCACCGGTATACGCAGGGGTGAGGACCCCGACGAAGCGGCCGCTAAACCTTGCCAGTAAGCTCACACCCAGGGGAACCCTCTTCACCGTTTTCTCGGAGAGAAAGGTCAGGCGCCACGCCTTCACGACCTCACCAGCAAAGAGAGCCAGCATAGCAAATCCAATAATCCTAGGGTCCAGGGAGACTAGTAGCTGTAGTAGCTGTCTGGGCCCTCCGCCGATATGGGTGAGAGCTCCCGCGGATAAGAGAAGGAGAAGTATGAGTCCCGTTAGGAGCCTCCGCCAGGGCCTCTTTCTCCCCATCACAGACCATCTCATCGACAGTCTCAGCGCATTAACCATTTACAGGGACATCACTGCTATAGGCTCCCCCGGGATACCCCCGGGTTGCTGCGTCAGTTTGTAGGGAAAGAACGCGTTGTCCAGAGCGATGGATCGGAGGAGGGCTACTCCTCCTCTTTCTTCGGGGATAGCTGGGCCTCGAGCACATTAATGATAGTTGCGGCAAGATGCTCGGGCTTAGTGTAGTACTTATCGTAGAGGTACTTCTTGCCGGCGAACGATATCTCCACGTTGTCGCCAGTATCGCGTATAGTCATGAATATCTGGCCGCCCTTCATTATGCTGAAGCTGCTCTTACCCCTAGGCAGGATCTTTAGGTCGTACTTCTTCAGCTCGGGCCTGATCAGATCCTTCACCTGGCTTATGTATTCGGACACGCCTCATACACCCCATCGATACCCTCCCCGTGTTAAGCTGATTAGCATATAAGCATAGCGCGGCTGTAGCGCGCGGGGGCTTAAACAGTTGTTGAGGGTTTATAGTGGGCTAAACCGTCGCCGCACTTCGGCGCTATAATGGCACGATTAAAATCCTCGTGGATCGCCGATAGAGAACATGGCGACCCGCCCATTGAGCGGGGACTCCTAGAGTATGGGTGATGAGGTATGGTAAGCGTAGAGGACATTAAGGTAATAACGGTTGTGGGAGCAGGGACCATGGGCCACGGCATCGCGGAAGTCGCGGCAATGGCTGGCTACAAGGTTTACCTTGCCGATATAAAGAAGGAGATACTCGATAAAGCCCTCGAGAGGATAAGGTGGAGCCTCGAGAAGCTCTACAGCAAGGGAGTGCTCCGCGAGACCGTTGACGCTGTAATGAGCAGGATAACCCCCGTGGTCAACTTGAACCCGGACGGGAGCTATACTGAGGAGTTCGCTAACGTACTGAAGCAGACCGACTTCATGATCGAGGCTATAATCGAGAGGCTAGACCTCAAGCAGCAACTCTTCGCGTTCGCGGACGAGCACGCTCCCCCCCACGCGATCCTCGCCACTAACACCAGCAGTCTCCCAATAACCGAGATAGCATCCGCGACGAAGAGGCCGGAGAAGGTAGTCGGGATGCACTTCTTCAACCCGCCGCCCCTAATGCCTCTAGTAGAGGTGATCAGGGGCGAGAAGACTAGCGATGAGACCGTTGAGGTCACCGTAGCCCTCGCTAAGAAGTTCGGTAAGCAGCCAGTCGTTGTGAAGAAGGACGTGCCTGGTTTCATAGTGAACAGGATACTGGCCCGCTTCATAAACACCGCGTGCCACCTAGTCCATAAGGGCCTAGCGACTATTGAGGAGGTCGACGCTACCGTCAAGTACGTGCTTGGCCTTCCCATGGGCGTCTTCGAGCTCGCTGACTACAGCGGTATAGACGTGTTCTACTAT
>WAOS01000048.1 GCA_015521185.1 Desulfurococcales archaeon
GATTATCTATTGATACTCATATTTGTTTTAATTTTTGTTGATTTCGACGAAATATCGAGTTTGCTGAAGCCCCTACTTGGGGGAGCACTATTCTCGAGCGGCACTCACATCATACTGGTTTCAGCAGTCCTCAGCCAGCTCATAAGCAACGTGCCAGCAACAATACTCCTCATAAACCACGTGCCCCCCGCGAGATGGGTTAGTCTAGCGGTAGGTGTGAATCTGGGGGGCATCGGCCTCCTGACCGGGTCGATGGCTAACATTATCGCGGTCCGGCTTGGAGGCCTAGACGCCCGCGCCTATCATAGGGTGGCGGTACCGCTCTTCGCCCTCCTGCTTATCATCGTATTAGTGTTGTCCGGGTTCGGGTTACTGTCTCCCTAGTACTCTCCCGGGGCAGGCCTATTACTTTAGGTATCCGAGTATCCTGAGAAACGTCTCGGCCCTGGACAGGCTCGGCTCTCTTCCCCACTCGCGGAGGACTCTCATCGCCTCGTCGGCAGCCTCCTCTAGGTGCCGCCTCAGGTCTCTGGGGCTCGCGGGCTTCTCGCCCTGCAGCTTCTGGCTCCCCTCCATGAAGCCCTCCGGGTAGTACCAGTCCTTCAGCCATGTGAATCCGTGGGTGAAGAGCTTGAATCCTAGGCGGGAGAATCTTGGGGGCACGCCTGATTCGAGCTCCCACACGGTGACCGGGTCCCAGATGTACTCGACGAAAAGTCTACCTCCAGCGCCCAGCGCTCTCGAGGCTAGCCCTATTATTAGGTCCTCGACCGGTCCGCCGAAGCCGGGGCCGCAGGAGGGGGTCGCCTCTACGTTGTAGATCTCTATCCACGGCCTGTAGTAGGGGGGCCTGCCGCGGAAGGCCTTTACCGTGAAGAGCTCCTCGCAGCATCCCGGGGAGCACGCGCTGACAACTATATTTGTCTCCTCGGGGAACCTACCCCTCTGCGCGTTGCCCCGCAGCTCGAGCCAGCCGGTCCGGACGCCCCGGACTAGGGCTCTCACGAGCGATCCAACACCAGTACCGTTCATACGCCTCCAGCCCTTTATCCCGGCGCTGTGCTAGCCGCACGGTTTTAGTGTGAGACATAGACTAGCGACCTGGGGAGCGGTGGGGCTCTCGGGCCTAGCATCGAGACTATAGTGCGGCTAGCACTGGGACTATTATCGGCACTGTGAGGGTTACGAAGAGGCCTTGAACTAGTCCGAGGAGGGCCGCGTCCGGGCCTCCATACCTCGCTATTACTGGGAGGGTGGAGTCCATCGCTGTAGCTCCTCCCAGCGAGACGGCTTGCAGGGGGCAGCACCTCGCCAGTATCGGGTAGAGTACGAGGGTTAGGAGCTCTCTCAGAACGTTTGCCGCGAACGCTACGAAGCCTAGGTAGGCGTCGTACTCAGCTATGACGGGGCCGGTGAAGCTGTACCAGCCCGAGCCCGCCGCCGACGCTGCCGAGAGCCACGGGTCTAACCCTCTCACCAGGCCCACAAGGTAACCCGCGAGAGCCCCGGCCAGGAGGACTCCTCCTCCGAGCAGTATCCCAGAGGGCCCCCGCCTCGCGAGTAGGCGTCCCAGGCCCCTCTCGAGGCCTAGGGAGACGCCGACGGCGAACAGCATAGCGTAGAGCGCAGGCTCCAGCAGGCCTGGGAGGGGCCCGCCCAGCCCCCTGACTCCTAGGATGGCGCCCACGCTGTATGCAGTAGCTATCTTCGCGATCCCGGCTTTAGCTCCCATCCCAGCACCGCCCCCAGAACAAGCGCTACCAGGAGGCTCGCAGCGGCAGGCGCGAGAGCGAAGAGCACAGTATCCACTAGGGGCCTCACGCTACCCTCACTAGCTATCTCCCGCAGGACAGGCGCCGTCCTAGCACCCACAGAGGCCACGAGTAGGAGCATTGTCGCATCGAGGAGCAGGGAGGCAGCCCTCCTACTCTTCTCAGCCTGGCCGGACCGCCTCAGAACCGCTCCCACAGCAATCCCAGCAAGGAGAGACGCATACAGCAGTATGTCCACTAGGCACGCACCCAATACGTGATTCGGGCCCCCTGGGGGAGAACAAGAATCGTTGTGCTCTCGAGCCCGTAGCCCCCGGGGGCCAGCGCTCCCGACGGGAAAATCCTATGATGGGTGACCGGTGCATCGTAGGCTCTTGACGAGTACCGCGGCTGGCTGGCCCCCGAAGGGCTTGTATTCCTCTATCACCTCGTACAGCCTGAAGCCCCTCCCCCTGTAGAAGGCTAGAGTCTCCAGGTACGGCTCGTAGTCCATTCCCCCATAGGTCTTCACGGTCAGCACGGGCTTGCCCCTGCTACAGGCGTAGGCCTCCGCGGCTCCGAGGAGGAGGGTTCCCAAGCCTCTCCCCCGGAAGCCTCTCTCGACAGCTAGCCACGCGATCTCAACGCAGCACTCCCTCTCATCCAGCAGTAGGAAGCCCCGCACTACCCCGCCAACCCGGACGGCGAACCCGGGCATCCTTTTTAGGGCCTCTCGTATCTCCTTGGCGGCGCCGGGGGTGAACCACTCGGGTAGTCCCCGGACTATCTCGACTATTCTCTCACTATCGCCCTTCTCGAGGGGCCCCACAACTATGGTGTCCCCGCTCAACGGGCCCTACCGGACCGTCTCCCCCGGGGAGCCTTATCGCTCTTATCTTCTCAGGAACGCAATGACGACTAGTATCGTTATTGTCCCGCCCACGAGGAGGCCCACCACGTTGTAGAGTACTGTCTCGAGGGCTCCCAGAGCTAGCCGGGCATCAAGGGTTAGGGCCCAGCCGAGGGTGGCGGTCGGGGGTACTATTGCGGCGGCGATCGCTATGCCCGTGAGCGCCTCAGTCACGTTCGAGGACACCGCAATTATGCTGGCCGAGCCCAGTATGAGGGCTAGCAGTAGGTCCACTAGCGAGGGCCTGGCCCTCATGAGCAGCTCCCCCGTCGGCCCTATCCCGCGGCCCAGCGCGCCCGCGAGCAGGCTCACAGCCAGGGAGGCGAGGAGCGCGGCTAGCAGGAGGGATCCCAGGGTGCCGAGGCTCCTAAGAGCGGTCCTCCTCCGCCCAATCGTTGAAGCCACAGCAAACGAGTATATAGGGCCCAATATGGGGGAGATGAGCATCGCCCCAATGATAATATAGGGGTTGTCCAGGGCGAGCCCCGCCAGAGCTATCAGGCTCGCAAGCACAACCAGGATCAGCTGCGCAGGGTATAGAACCGATTTCTCCTCGGACTCCTCAACCAGCGCCTGCAACGGCCGCGAGACCACGCTCCCCGCAAGCTGCCTAAACCTCCTCCCCATAACCCTATACGGCCTACCCATACCCGTCTCAACATCAAGAACAGTAACAACATTCTCCCTCCTACGAAGATCAAGAACACCAGCCAAACCCTCCAAAATACCCACAAGAGCATGAACAGGCGCGTAAAACACAACCCTACAAACCCTCACAGAACCGCCAAGCTCAACAGTATCCCTATACCAGTAAAGCCTCTCCGAGCCAAGATACTCCAAAACACCCTCACAACTATCAAGAGCCGCATAAACCTCAACCTTCTTCATCGACGTAGCCAACCAAACCAGCCCCAACCAAAACAAGACCAACAAAAACACACTATAACACTACAACCCAACACAAGACATCAACCCCCCAATTCAACGCTAAAATTCTAAACATCAAGTGAAAGATAATTCTGCAATTCTATGCTTGATACCTTGCAATTCTATGTGTTAGATTCTTCATGATCACGGTATTTGCGGGCCTATTCCTGTTCCTAAAACTTGCAATTCTATGTGTTAGATTCGGGAATCATAAAATAGACCCGGAAGAGTATAAGCGGAAAAACTTGCAATTCTATGTGTTAGATTCTGCACGGGTTTTCCGATGTTCTCGGATACCTCTACTCGGCCCCTCTTTCTATTCAGTTTCCATGAGGGGATTCCTGTTGGGGCCGCTTTTCGTCAAGCATGAACCCCCTCCTAACCGGAGGTGATATGTTTTCGATCATGCTCGAGTATATACTCCTCTCTGGGGAGGGAGAACGTGACAAACCCGGTAACATAGATGTTACTCTCTTTTTCTTTGTGTGAGGCGAATGTGTCTGTGACCGAGATAATGGGTTAGGGGGCGGACCGGTCTGGCCCCAGAGGAGAGCATGGTTTTTACAATAAGCGTTCTCCCATCCAGAAGAGGAAACATATAAGCCTTTCGGTGTGGGACCAGGCTGCAGGGTTTGCGTGTTGTTTTAGGATTGCGAGAAGAGTTTGGATGGGGGTTGATGGACCGGCCGGGACTTGAAACCGGACTCCATGGCCCCGAAAACCCGCGCTAAATGAACCAATATTGCACGATTCTATGAGAGTAATGCAGCACGTACTCTAGCACGATAATCCGTTGCGATTATCAATACAAATAGTATTGCAACGCTCGGGAGTAAAAGGCTTAGAGGCCTCCAGGAAACATTATACTAATGGGGATACATGTTGTCTAAGGTGATAAGGGTCAGGTATGAGAAGGGAGTACTAAAGCCTCTCGAGCCTCTAGAGTTTAGGGAGGGAGAGGAGGTACTCGTTAAGATTATAGCAGTCGAGGAGAGAAGGAAGCTCCTCAGGAAGCATCGGGGGGCTCTGGGCCCTGCTCCTAAGGATCTTCTCGACAGGTTCATGTTGGAGGCTGAGGAACAGTAATGCTATTCCTAGACACCAACGCTATAATCTACTACCTCCACGACGTTAGACCCTACTCTCAAGTAGTAGAAGACATAATCTCAAGTGAGGACGAGCTATACACTAGCATCCGCGTAATAGATGAGGCAACGTTCACCATCGTGAGGACCAAGGCATGGCTAGAGCTAGGGATACGGCGCATAGAGAAGCTGAAGGAATATATCAGTATTCACGGCTACGTCATCTTCGAGGCAGAGCTAAAACGAGCTAATCACTCTACTAAAGGATGTGAAAGTAACTGTATTAGAGGATAAAGCGACGCCCCAAGAACTCGTCGATGTAGCTAGGAAGTATCACTTACTACCCGCAGATGCCTTAATAGCTCTCACCTGCAAGCACTACGGTATAGGGAGAATCCTAACCTTTGACGAAGACTTCAAAAGAGTTCCCTGGCTAAAAGTTGCGCCCTAAGGAACAGAACCTTATTATAGATCTAACTTCTAAAAATAGTAATAAAGAAACTATAATCATACTCCTGATTATTAAGCTCGAGAGAAGAATCGGCCACATTTTGCGTTCTCTGCTACTGATACATTTTACGCTTGGGTCTGTGTTGTTTTGGGGTTATGAGAAGAGTTTGGATGGGAGTTAGCGGACCCGCCGGGATTTGAACCCGGGACCTCCGGCTCCGAAGGCCTGGGACTTATAAACAATGTTTCCAGCAGAAGCCATCAATCGGAAACAAGTTTCAGGGATGATTATCCTTCAGGATATAATCGATGATAATCTGGAAACACCCAATCTACGGGAAAGGCTAATTGCTCTGGAGAGTATTACTTACCGGGCGGGGCTAGAATATGTCCAAGGTTATACGGGTTAGATATGAAAGAGGTGTGCTGAAGCCCTTGGAGCCAGTTGAGTTCCAGGAGGGAGAGGAGTTAGTAGTCTTTATACGCAAGCGTAGAGTGAGTGAAGTGCTCGACAAATATGTCGGTTTATTCGGTAAGGCTTCTATAGAGGAGCTCAAGGAGTATGAGGAGGAGGCTCAGGCACAGTGAACAAAGTCTTCATAGACACTAATATATTCTACAATATATTATTCGAGACCAGCCTCACACACAAAGCCCGGAAGCTGCTAGAGGATTACGAGGAAAACAAGTTCTATACTAGTCTAACAGTGATAAACGAACTACTCTACATATCAACAAGGAAATATTACCAAGCCACGGAAGAACTCAAAGGACCGTACAGCCTAAGAAAACTAATAGTGAACAAGGGATATCCAAAGTTCATAGTCAATGGTATAAGGAATTTGCTGGAAGACCTTGAGGTAGAAGTCCTAGTGGAAAACGTGGAATACCAAGACATAATAG
>WAOS01000049.1 GCA_015521185.1 Desulfurococcales archaeon
GGGGGCGGGCAAGGCTCGGCCTCCTTCTCGATATCTACCTCTGCGCTCCTAAGCTGATCTCGGAACTCTAGGGCTATATAGGTGAGTGCTACTGTGTAGAGGACTGCTGTTAGTCTTAGGGGTAGCTCGAGGTTTATGTCGAGGAGGTATCCCCCCACGGCTCTTCCCCCGCCTGCGGGGAGGGTCCAGGACAGGCTTAGGAGAGCGCTGGCTGTCCCCCTCATCTCCCTGGGTACTAGTCGCATCACGAAGGCGTTGAAGAGAGGGTTAGCCACGTTCATGAGTATGCTCCTAACCAGGTATAGGGCGCTCGCGATGGCGAAGCTGTTGGTGAGGGTCATCGCTACGAGTAGGGGTATGCTGGAGTAGCTGACCGCTAGGTATACCTTGAGTGGCCCGCCAGCCCGATCCGCTAGGCGGGGCATCATGGTCATGAGAATTGCCATGAAGAGCTGTTGGAGGCCGAATATGCTTCCTAGCTGGGCGCTGGTCACGCCGTACTTGGCGGCGAAGTAGTAGTCTATGTTGTGTATGCTCATGGCGGCTCCGAAGCCTATGAGGACGTTCGCGACCGCGACCCTCGCGAACCTCCCACGCAGGTATTTGAGGCCCTCGCGAAGCCCCTTCCTCTCCCCGCTCGGCCCCAGCTCCTCCGGGATTGCTAGGGCGAGAGGGGCGCTTATGAGGGGTAGCAGCGAGCTGGCCGCTATAGTCCACCTATAAGCCTCTACTATGGGGACTCCTAGGAGGCGGCCCGCCAATACTGGGGCCCAGCCCGCGAAGCTCCCTATCGCCCCGCCGAGGGTGTTCATTGCCGAGACGTAGCTGAAAGTGTAGTGGAGGACCTCGTCCCTGCCACTCCTAGCGACAAGCGCCTGTATGCTTGTGAAGGCTAGCCCGTTTGCCGCGCCGTTGAGGAAGAACCCTGCCGATACCGTGGCGAAGGTTCCCCGGCTTATGAGGAAGAGCGCTGCTGACTGTAGGAGGAGGCCTACCGCCGCGACCCTCCTGGCTCCGACCCTATCGCTCAGGCCCCCGCCGACGAGGGTCATTACTGCCCCGCTGAATACTGCTGTTCCGCCCATGAGGCCGTACTCTGTGCCTGTGTAGCCTAGGGATCTCAGGTATGGGGCTAGCACGCTCCATACTAGCCCCCAAGCTGCGCCGTTGAGCATGCCTAGGGCTAGCAGCTTCCTCGCGACTCTCATCGCCGTCTCCCCCGGCGGGTCGCGGTGTATGGCGATATATCGGGGGTCATAATATTTGGTTACCGTACGATCGTGGGAGAGTACTGGGACACAATTATACAGGCTACGCCCCTACGGGTCTAGGAGCGGCCCCGCCAGCCCCCCCGGAGGTGCCCGCGGGTTGACCACTACGATGCTGGGACTGGTTAACGCCTCCCTACTCTCGCCTGTCGAGCTAGCCGCGCTCATGGGCGGGGTAGCCGCTCTGCTCACCAGCCTGGGCGGGGTGCTCGTGCTCTTCCTCGGCCCTAGGAGGATAGGAACAGACCTCCTCATAGATCTCGGCCTGGGATTCAGTAGTGGGGTCATGATTGTCGCTAGCTTCACCAGCCTTCTCCTGCCGGCTATCGAGAGGAGCGGTCCGGTCCTCCCAGTGGCGGGCTTGGTCGTGGGGGCCACCTCGATCCACCTCCTCAACGATCTTGTCCCGCACGAGCACCTGGTTAAGGGGTACGAGGGGCCCTCCGAGCTCCGGAATAAGCTGAGGACTGCGTGGCTCGTCGCGATGGCGATAATAATTCATAATATTCCGGAGGGTATCGCTATCGGGGCGACCTCTGCCTACAGCCCTGAGCTTGCGGTGGCGACAGGCCTAGCAATAGGGATCCAGGACATTCCGGAGGGGCTCGCGGTCGCTCTCCCAGTATACGCGTCGACGGGGAGGCGGCTCCCAGCGGTGGGCCTCGCGGTGCTGAGCGGGGTCTCTGAGCTATTGGTAGCGGTGCCCTCCGCGGTCCTCGCAGGCCTCAGCAGCCTTGTTCTACCCTTCGCCATGGGGTTCGGAGCCGGCGCCATGGTGTATGTTGTTAGCCACGAGTCCATACCTGAGACTCACAGGAGCGGGCACGAGGACAAGGCAACGCTCGCCTTCTTCGCCGGCTTCATACTCATGCTCCTGCTAGACACCATGCTAGGCTAGCCCCTAGAGGGGCCTCGGTGACGCCAACCCTCCCCACAGGAACCCGTCGGGTCCGGGTCTGTCCTCACGGGCCCCCGGGAGATACGCTAGCACACCAGCGCTAAAGGCCTATCCCGGGCGCGACAGATCTCCTAGCTGGCGGGGAAAGAACAAGTATCCAAGCATCCCACAATTATTAGGCGAGGGAGAGGCTCGTGGACGAGCTTGATCCATAGACCGCAAGAATGCTGGGCCCGGACCCTTCCCCTTTCACGATCGCTAGGATGGTGATATGAAGTGGGCGATAAGGGCAATGGGTCGGACGATTTCTAGTGTTTTCCCCGGATAACCCTCGGTACTAGTCTTTTCCCTGGTGCCTGCTCTAGATGGTGTGGCCCGCTATCTGGGTGCAGTCTGGGGGCTGGCCGGCCTCGTATAGACCCCTGCCGGTCCGCTTCGCCGCTCCTACTAGTGTTAGGTGGTCTAGGAGCTTCCATATCATCATTCTTTCGAAGTACCTCATTATCTCCTCCATGCCGGGAATGTACTTCTTGTATATGACTCCGGCGCCGGCTAGGCTTCTAGGCTTTGCTGGGCCGGACCGCCTGAGGGCGGCGTGCACCTCTTGGGCTTGCCTGCACAGGGCTCGGAGGTATCTATCCAGCTCTTGATCTAGCTCTTCGGGGGTGAAGGCTCTTTCCCGGTGTGAGGTCGTGGCTAGTGCTGCGCGGACCGCTCTGGCAGCGGCTATGTCGCTTATGAACTGGGTTATACTGCTCTCTGGGTGCCCGTACCATGGGCCGAAGCTTGTCAGGTCTATGTCGCTTAGGTGGAGATGGCCGTCTATGATGAGGAGTGTGTGCCCCTGCGTGTGACCTGGGGCCGGTATTGTCTCGATGCTCACGTCGCCGACGCGGACCTCCTCCCAGGGCTCGTACGCGCGGTCCGCTCTGGGCACGCTCCTCAGCCCGAAGACCGTGTCTACGTAGCGTAGCCACTCCCTCCAGGCCTCCGGCGCGTACCTCTGTGCTAGAGCCTCGAGGCTCTCGTAGGCGGCGTCGGCGGCCGGGGCTATGACCGGCTTTCCGCGGAGGAGCTCGTGGTGCGTTATGTGGTCTGGGTGTATGTGGGTGTAGAGCACCGCGTCTACATGGTTCCTCGCGCTCTCGACCTGCTCCCGCTTGCAGCCAGCGTCTATGAGGACCGCGTTCTTGGCGCCCTTTATGATGAGGCAGTTGGACCCCGGGAATCTGCCTCTCCGGTCTCCCACTAGTAGTGTTACTCTGGCCACCGCGGTCCCCCGTTAGGGGTGCTAGACTAGCTCTAGCGCGAGAGCTGCCGCGCCTCCGAGGCCGTGGCATATGCTTGCTACTCCTCTCTTGCCCCCGTGGGTCTCTAGGACGTTGATCAGTTCGAGGGTTATCCTGGCCCCGCTCATACCTAGGGGGTGGCCTATTGCTATGGCGCCGCCGTGGACGTTCATCTTCTCGTATGGGACGCCTAGGTACTTGTTCATGAGGTAGCTGTTCACAGCGAAGGCCTCGTTGTTCTCCCAGTAGTCCACGCTGTCAACGCTCCAGCCTAGCTCCTCGAGGAGGGCGCGGACCGCTACTACCGGTGCGTAGGGGAACCGGTCCGGCCTTATCGCGGCGTAGGCGAACCCTCTTAGCACGGCCTTCGGCTTGAGGCCGAGCTCTTTCACCTGCTCCTCGCCCGCTACTAGGAGGCTAGCCGCCCCGTCGCTGATCTGGCTGCTTGTTGCGGCCGTGTGGAGACCGTTCTCTAGGAATGCTGGGCGGAGCCTGCTTATCTTCTCGAGGCTCGTGTCCCTCCTTATGCCCTCGTCGTGGTCTAGGAGGACCTTGCCGTTCTCCTCGTAGGGCTCGACGTACTTCTTCATGTACCCCTTGTCCCAGGCCTCAGCCGCTCTCCTGTGGCTCTCGTAGCCTATCCAGTCTAGGATCTCCCTCGTGGCTCCGTGCTCCAGCGCGGTCTCGTCGGCCTCCTCGCCCATGACCTTGTCGTTTAGAGGGTCGTACAGGCCCTCGTGAACCATCGCGTCCCTAACGGGGAGGAACCCCTTGTAGACGAGCCTGACGCCCCAGCGTATCGCCGGGGTCACCGTGAAGGGGGCCTGGCTCATGCTCTCCATACCGCCTGCTAGGACAACGCCGTAGCTCCCGGCCTCGATGTACTGGGCCCCGGTTATGATCGCGTTCATCCCGCTAGCGCAGACCATGTCAACGGTCATCGCGTCCAGCTCAACAGGGAGGCCCGCCATTAGGACGGCCTGCCTAGCAGTGTCCATCCCGGTCCCGGCCCTTATGACGTGGCCGTACACGGCTAGGTCTATTACTTCGGGGTCTATGCCGGTCCGCTCTAGGAGACGCTTTATGGTGAAGCTTGCAAGGCGGACCGCTGGGACTTCCCGAAGGCTCCTCCCGAACTTCCCGACGGGGGTCCTAACACCGTCTACTATGTAGACTGGCTTGCTGAAGGAGTGGGCGCGAGTCCTAACCATAACGCTTCTCCCACGCGTACTCGTAGTGGTGGGCTCTAGGAATTAAGTGTGGGGTTCCAGGCGCCCCATAACAAGTGTGGGATGCAGGCTTAATTCCTAGGAGGGGGAAAAAGTGTTTGAGGCCTGCCCGTCCGTGCTAGCCGTTCACGACGACTAGGAACTCAGCGTAGAATATGAGTGGCTGCTCGTATATCGTGACTTCCTCCCCGTACGCTACGCCTCCCCATATGACGCTGGGGTACTCGCTGATGTAGGGCACTAGCACTAGGTATGCTCCGCTGGCGCTCTCGCTTGCCGTAGCGACGACTAGGAGCTGCTTGATCGGGGTCGGGGCTAGGCTCGAGGGTAGGACCGCGACGTTTATGTCGCTCGGGCTCCCGCCAGTGAGAGGTATCACTACGGGGGCTCCCAGCTGGCTGGCGGCTCCGATGTTGGAGCTGAAGAACGATACTAGCTTAGTGCCTGCTCCTCCTGCGCTCACGCTGACGACGTTGTCGCTGAGGGTTAGCGGGGTCAGCAGTATCCGGACCGTCTCGGGCTTGTAGTGCTGGAATATCTGGTGCACGACGACCCAGTACACGCTAGCGTCTGGGTCGTATATTGTGCCTGCTATCGGCCCTATGACCTCGCTCCTAGTTGTCGTGGGCCTGTCGAAGTAGGTGTAGACGCCGTTCACAGTCTCGTTCAGGGCCCTCTCCAGTATGTAGCTTAGCCCGCTTATCTTAGCGGCCACAGTGGCAGCGTCGACCCACGCTAGGTAGTTGTAGTCGCCTACTCCCCAGAAGTTGAGGCCTGGCCCGTTGATCGCGACGTCGAAGCTGCTGCTCGGGTTGCTCCAGGTGACGCTCACCTTCAGCCCTACTACTCTGCCGAGCTCGTTGTCCTCTATCATTACAGGGTAGACTCTCCAGTCGCCCGTCTCCGGCCTCCAGCCCTGGTCCAGGGCGCCCATGAACACGTAGTTCTTGTAGATCGTCTTCTCGCCGCCGCCAACTAGGGCGGTGCTGACGCCGGGCGCCACTACTGCTGGCACGGCGATGGAGACCGGTAGCTTGTACTCGCCCGCGCTAGTGTATAGCTCTAGGTAGCCCTCGTACACTCCGGGCTTGGTGCCCTGCGGCACCTCCACGCTTACCTGTAGCGGGTTATCGCCGGTGACGGTCACGTTCCAGCCCATGTCCTCCTCGTTGTAGAGGGTTATCGTGGTTCGTAGCGGTAGTAGTACGGGGGCGTCTATGCCGTAGTACGCGTTTACGAAGAACCTGAAGTCTATCACTGGAGCCTTGTAGCTGCTGCTAGCGTTTAGCCCGTAGTACTCCTCCAGGTAGTTGAGAGCCTCCTGCGCTGCTAGGTCGAACGCCTCTGCCGGCTTGCCTATCTGCACGTGGAACGCGTTGCCCTCCCTAATGTCGTACTGTATCCTAGCGGTCTCCCACGGGAGTAGGAGGTTGTCGTTGTTGTAGTCGATCCAGTAGCTGGCCTCGACTCCCATTAGGAAGTACGTAGCGTATCCGCCGCGCCTTCCGAACGGGTCCATGTACTTGTACGGGTAGTAAGCGTCTATCTGGGCTAGGGTAGCGTTCCTTAGCGCCTGCTCCGCTTCGGGCTTGAGCGGGACTAGCAGGCGGCTCCCGCTGGGTAGCTTGTCCAGCCTGACGAAGACGTAGTCTCCTAGTATCGCCACGTACTTGTTAGGCACTGGGAGTATCTGGTAGCCGCTGGAGGTCCTGAGGAGTAGGACTGCCTTGGATAGGTCGGCGGCCTCCGATAGCTTGAGCTTGCCCGCCTCCACCAGGGTCTTGAGCTCTGCTCCCTCAACGCTTACTGGCGCGGTGCTGCCGTCGAGGCCGGTTAGGGTCACGTTGGCCGTTCCAGCCTCTCCGGGCTTGACTACTCCGAAGTAGAGGCTCGTGTCGCTGTCGGTCGCGAAGAGGCTGCTCACGAAGCTCTTGCTAAGTCCTAGCATGGTAGCCATGGTGTCGTCGAAGTACTTGCTGACCTTGAGCGGCGCGTCGGTCCTGGGTATTAGGGCTCCGCTGGCGATCATGTCTATGGCCTTCTTCAGATCCACGTGGCCTGCTCCCTGGGTGAACGGGTCGTAGCCTAGGTCGCGGGCGCTCGCCTTCAGCAGGGTCTTAACGGTTGCCGGGTCGGCCTGGTAGCCGTTGTCGCGGAGGGCCTGGACTAGTATTGCTACTGCTCCAGCGGTCATCGGGGTGGCCTCGCTCGTGCCTCCGAAGAGGTCGAAGCTGTAGAGCCCGTCTCCTAGGCCGTCGATCACTCTCCCGACGCTCCATGCGAAGCTACCGACATTGACCACGTCAGGCTTGGGGTAGCCGAGCTGTGTGGGGCCCCTGTCGCTCCAGCTCACGACCTGGTAGTATGCTCCTGGCAGGTAGCCGTAGTAGGGCCTGTAGAGGAACTCTGTGCTTGCGCCAACAGTTATCACGCTGGTCGCGGTGCCCGCCATTGTCATTGTGCCGTAGCCCGGTCCGCCGTTGCCGGCGGCGTGGACTATTATGGTGCCGGTGTACCTGGTTAGGAAGTCCTCCCAGAGGCTTATCGGGTCAGCGTCGCTCGCGTAGCCGTTGATTATGAGGTAGCTGCTGCCCCAGCTGTTGCTTATCACGTCAGCCTGAGTGTAGCCGGTGTATGCCCAGGTGAAGTTTGCGGGGTCTACGAGTGTGAAGCCGCTGAAGTAGAGGAGAGCTGCTAGTACGGTGCCGTTGAATAGTGCCGATGCTCCTCCTATGGTGGCGTTGGGCGCGACACCCGTGAGGTTATAGTATATGTCGCCGTATCCTAGGGGCCTCGCAACCTTGCCCCTGCCAGCTATTACGTGGGCGCAGAAGGTCCCGTGGCTGTGGAAGTCGTATTCGAAGTCGACCCACTGGCCGTACCACTGGTCGTATCCAGGTATTATGTAGCTGACGTGCTCGAAGTCGTTGAGCCAGTCGAACGAGTAGGACTCGCCGGTTAGGACTCCGTGCACGTCCATGAAGGAGCCGGCGATCGCTCCGAGGCTGAAGTCGTTGACCCCGTCGCCAGTGAAGTCTCTCGCAGCCACCGGGTTGTTATAGTTGAGTAGCTGCTCGTCGGCGAAGCTCATATCGAGTAGTGCGGGATCAGCGGGCTGGCCGTAGCCGAGGCTGTAGAGGGCGTAGGTGAAGAGGAAGTACATGGTGCTTATGTCAACGTACACGCCGTCGAAGGTCCCGTCACCGTCCAGGTCAACGTTTATGACTGGCGCCAGGTACCATATCACGAAGGGCCCGGCAACCATTAGCTGGCTAGCGAGGCCGAAGCGGACCGTGCTGTTCTCGTTCACCTCCGGCGGCACAACGAACTCCGCGTTAACCACGGGCAGCGCTAGCACCGTGTAGTTGCCCGTGTACTGGTCCTCGACGTACATTAGGGTGTAGTTGGTCATCGCGATGAAGCCCTCATCACCGTTGGTGAAGTAGAATGGTATCCCAGTGTAGTTACCGATAGTCACGGGCAGGACCTGCACAGTCCCGTTTCCAGTGTAGACGGCGGGCGCTATGGTAAGGGTGAAGCCGACCTCGTCGGAGTCGAAGAGCAGGGGCCTGCCGAAGGCGTCCCTCGCTAGGGCGTCAACCCCGAGGTCGGACTCTCCCATGTCGACACCAGTGTCGACGACGGCCACTTTCACACCGTCGCCCCTATATCCGTGGGCCCACGCGTACTTTGCGCCCATGATGTCCGTGGCCCCGTATATGAGGGCTCCGAGATCGCCCTCAGTCTCGAAGTCAGCATCGCTCCTAGGAGTCGGGA
Organism: Desulfurococcales archaeon; assembly: GCA_015521185.1. Classification (GTDB taxonomy): domain Archaea; phylum Thermoproteota; class Thermoprotei_A; order Sulfolobales; family Acidilobaceae; genus S143-63. The sequence goes on from WAOS01000049.1 coordinate 8,462, forward strand.
TCTCCCTGGGGAGGTCAGGCACAATGCTTACAACGTATGGTAGCTTGGCGAGCTCCTCTATCTGGGAGCGGTCCGCCCACGCGATCACGTAGCCGCTGCTGGCCCCGTCCAGCCTAAAGCCAGCGGTGGTAGGGGCTATGCTCTTGATCGCGCGGACCGCTGCGTCGCCCCCAGTGAAGTACACGATCACCCTCTGCTTCCCGTCCAGCTTGCTCGGTATGACGTGCGCGTAGCTCTCTAGCACGCTCATTATCGATACGCCAGCATCCTTGTTCAGCAAGCTCTCGTCTACACCGCTATCCTGCAGGAGCCTCGGGTCAACCTTACTCTTCCATGCCTCAGCACTAGGCCCTCCAGCCGAGGATCCCGGCGCGGGAACAGTGATATCCGTCTTCTCCCTATACGCCATAGCATTAACGCCGAAGCCTAGGCTGCCAGCCACCATAAGCACTACCAGTAGTACCGCGAAGAGCTTGCTGCTCACCACGAAAACACCCCCACGATGAACCCACTCACGATAAAACACTACCCGGCAACTCCCTATTAAGCGCTAGCCAGGCCAGACAATGCATATAACGCGCGCCACCACAATACGAGGCTGAACCCTGGGAAGAGGGCCCGTGGCCTAGCCAGGACAAGGGCGCCGGCCTGCGGAGCCGGAGGTCCCGGGTTCAAATCCCGGCGGGCCCGCCACAAACCCCACAAAACCATCACAAAGCTGTGTGTAAGATACGTCTGTATCCGAGACCGCGGAACGAAGCCGTAGCCTTCGCAGGAT
>WAOS01000050.1 GCA_015521185.1 Desulfurococcales archaeon
AGTCAAGAGCGAGCATGCTGGCGCTCGTACACCTCTCCCCCGCCAGCCTGGAGGAGGCCAGGAAAATCCCTGGCACGCCGGGGCCCGTTGTTCTTGTAGGGGAAGGATATAGTGTGGCGCTCTAGCCCGAGCTGCGGACGCGCACTATCTTGGGCCTGCCCATTATCACCCAGTACTCAACTGTTACGCCGGGCTGGAGCTTCTCCGCGAGCTGGGGGTCGTCGGGCTTCTCGATTTCGAAGGTGTCGAAGGTCTCCATGTCCATTATCTGGAGCATGTCGCCCATGTCGGCAATCACTTGGCCAAGCCTCTTCTCAATAACGGGCACCTGCACGCGCGTGTCTACAGGGGCTACTAGAGTCTTCTTGACCCCGCTGAACACGCCGATAGCGACGACGTGCGCCTTAGCGCTCCCATGCTTCCCCGTCTTAGCCCTGGTTATCTCGACTATCCTGCAGGGCTCGCCGTCTATCACGATATAGCTCCCCTTCTTCAGCTCTCCAAGGGTAGCATAGTTCACGCTCACGCCTCTCCACCCAATAATATGGCCGCTAGCGGAGGGGTAGCCCTTAAATATGGCTACCCTCGATGAGGGAACGAATCTTCCCCCTAACCTTCCCGCCCAGCGGCTCGCCTTTCACCCGGGAGGTGAGCCGGCAGAACGAGCACTCCCCGCCGTAGCTTATGAGGCCGCAATGCCTACAGGGCACGGGCTCCCAATCCTCTCCGGGGTAGCGGTCCGCGTTTCTCGCGAGGCCCCTGACGAGCTGGAGCTTTATGCCTGGATGGCGGCTCTCGAGCTTGTTAATCATCTCTTTGAGGTGGAAGTCTAGGCTCGTAAGCCGGGCGTGCGGGCACTCCTCGTGGTAGAAGGGGAGGCCGCGTAGGAGCGCGTAGAGGTAGCTCTCCTTCTCGTACACGCTGTAGAGCGGCTTCACCCTCGAAACCGCCAGGCCCTCAATGCTAGGGGTAGCAGGCTTCTGCTTCCTCAGGTCTTCGAGGTTCTGGGTTAGGAACGCCTTGAGAGCGTAAGCCGCTATATCGTCAGCGTTATGCCCAGTGGCGACCCGGTCCGCTCTTGCTTCAATGGCAAGAGCGTTCAGGAGGTACCTCTTGACTATCCCGCACACGCTACACGCCGGCCTCCTCGCCTTCATAGCGAGCCTCGGCACCCCGTCCCCGAGTAGCTCCTCAACGCTCAACACCAAGAGGGGGAGGCCCAGCTCGTCTGCGAGCCTCTCGCTAGCCCTCCTACTCCTAACACTGTACTCGCCAATGCCGAGGTCTATGTGGGCTAGGACAAGCCCGAACCCTAGCCTCTCCCTTAGCCTCGCTAGGACGCCTGCAAGGGTGGCACTATCCTTCCCACCGCTGATCGCGGCGACAACCTTCTCCCCCCTCCTTATCATATGGTGCTCCCTGACAGCCCTCTCAACCTTCCTCTCCACAAACTCTAGGAAGTGCTCCCTGCAGAGCCGGAGGCGCGCGTATCTCACCTCAGCAACTGCAGGGGCACCGCACAGGCTGCACTTAGCCACCGCTCAGCACCCTCACGACCACTATCGTCTCCCCGTCGCGAAGCCTATCCCCGGGAAGGAGGGGCTTGCCATCCCTTAGGATAACGTAGGACTCGTCGTCAAGGCCTAGAGACCTTATCAGGTCTGAGACGCGCTCAGCCTCCACAGTCCTCGTCTCCCCGCCGGGGAGCATCCTCACTGTAACCCTCGCCAACCATATGCACCCCGCCACGTTTAGAACGCCGGGAGCGCTTATACCTAGAGGATAGTCTATACTATATTCCGGGGCCGCCGTGACGATAGGACCCCTCCGACCCTCTCTCCGCGCTATGGGGAGGGCATCCTAGGCGGAGCGGCCTGCCGAGCCGCCCAGCCTCCTCGAGATAATATCCACAAGTCTCGCGACGAGCTCTTGGGCGTCGCTGGGGCTGGCTTCAACCACGATCACGTGGCTCTTCCCGCCGACCCTATAGCCCGACTCCTCCAGCGCTCTCCGGACCGGTGCAAGGTCCCTCGAGACGCTCCTAATATATGCGAAAGTCACCCCGCTCTGGGGCATAGTGTGCACGAGAGCCACTATCTTCTGCGGAGCGCTCGATGCGAGCCTCCTCCCTATGGCGCTAGTAACGTATGCGTCGTAGACCAGCGTGTAAACGTCTAGCAGCGGCCCAGAGTAGGCCCTCTCGAGCCTGGAGAGAGCGCCCTCAACTATTCTCTCCGCCTTCTCTCTGTTACTCCTGGCGCAGCCGAGAGAGTACAGGCCCTCGAGGCCCTCCTCAGCGAGTATGCGGGCCGCGCTCCGCAGGCAATTATAGTCTAGGACCCTATAGCTGGAGTCCACTAGGTCTACCGCCTCCCTGAGATCCAGGAGAGTATACCCGGTGCCCTCCACTAGCCTCCTTGCGATCTCAATAGCGGGGTGGGGCCTGTTGGAGTCGAGGAAGGGTGCTAGGTCCCCGATTATGCCGAGCGCCATGAGCTGCCTCTCTATTGGGCCGGGATCCTTGAAGAGTATCCGGCCGACTAGGAGGCTGCAGGCGGGGTACTCGTCCTCGCCGCCTAGCCCGGCGGCGACGGGATTACAGTACTTCTCCACGCTGCTCGGGGGCTCGACTTTGTGATGGTCGGCTACCCCTAGCCGGTCCGCCCCTACTAGGGAGGCGTAAGAGTCGTATTCCCGCCCCGGTATTCCGTAGTCTAGCACGAGAACCTTCCCCTCAACCTCTACAGGCAGGGCGGCGGAGCTGTAGAGCCCTATCCTGGGTATTTCTAGCCTCCAGGGAGCCTCTAGGGCTCTCAGCGCTAGGGCAGCGCTAGCGGCGCCGTCAGCATCCCAGTGGTAGATAAGTGTGCCTCTCCTGCCCTCCAGGTGGGAGGGGATCCAGGAGCAGATCCTGTCGAGCATATGCATGACCCCTCGTGGAAGGGTGGGAGCCCGCGCTGGGCTCCCTAAAAAGTGTGGTTTCCTAGGATAGGAGTGAGTCTACCGGTATCTCCGGGGGCTCCTTCTCGAGCGCCTCTAGATCCGCGCCCTCAACCAGCTTGGCCTCCGGAGGCAGGGGCTTGCGCTCTTTGAACTCCTTCGGAGGCTCGGCCTTCCTAGCTATCTTCTTCTTCTTGTACAGGCCCATCCTGTACTTGATCAGCGCGCTCCTCAGCCTCTGGATAGCGGCTGCGGGGTCCACCATCTTCGGGCACACGGCGCTGCAGCTAGCTGCGAAGTGGCAGCTGAAGGGGCCCTCCTCGGTGTCAACGGCTTCGAGCCTCTCCTGCCACGCCTCGTCTCTCGGGTCGGCGACGTACCTCCACACGTAGGTGAGCGCTTGGGGCCCTAGGAATCTCTCGTCGCTCGCCGCCACCGGGCATGCACTGTAGCAGAGGCCGCAGGCGATACAGAGGGTGTACTCGTATAGCTCGCTGTGCTCCTCGGGCGTCATGAGGAACTCCATGTCTCCGGTCTCGAGCTCCTCCTTGTTCTTTCTGATGGTGTATGGCTTAACACTCCTGTGCTTGTCGAAGAACGCTGTGAAGTCGGTTAGGAGGTCCCTCACCACTGGGTGGTTCTTCAGGGGCTCTACTGTGACCACGGGCCGGGCCTCGCTGGCCACCTCTGCGACCTGCGTCTGGCAGGCTAGCCTGGGCATACCGTTGATTATCATTCCGCAGCTCCCGCAGACCCCCATCCTGCAGCTGTACCTCAGCACTAGGGTGTGGTCGAGCTCCTCCTTGATCTTCAGCAGAGCGTCGAGCACGGTCATGCCCCTGTATGTTTCAACCTCGTACTCGTCCCACCAGGTCTTACCAGTCTCGGGGTTGTACCTCTTCACGCGGAACACTACCTTCTTGGGCGGCTCCTTTGTTGCCGCTTTCGGGTCGAATGTCACTCCATGCTCACCCCCATTAGCCTAGAGGCTTAACACCCACGACAGTGTATGTCGCGAGGCCGGCGAATATGAAGAACAAAATTACTATTATAGCGGTTATGAGGCCCTTATACCTTCCGCTAGTCCACTCGAGGAGCACGTTCTTCAGACCGTTGAATCCGTGCAGGAGAGCAGCATAGGCGAAGATCAGGAGTAGGACCCCGTACGCCGTGATCTCGTGGTACACTAGCTCCGGCGCTAGAGTGTCGGCGAAGCTCTCAACACCCCTGAGCCACGGCACCCTCACGAGGAGGTGCCAGGTCAGGAGGAAGATCAGGAGTATCCCCGTCACGTACTGGAACCAGGTCTGGATTACGCTCTTCCTAGGCACCACGACCACCTCCCTAGCCGAACACTATGTAGCCGGTCAAGACCCAGAGCACCGCCCAGAGGGCGAACACGAGGTAGAGTAGCCTCCTCTGGCATGCCTTTAGGCTGGGCGCGAGGTACGGCGGCTTGGGTTTCTCGGGCTTCCCAATGCAGACCCCGAAGAACTCGGTTAGTATGAGGCGTATACCGTTTAGCCCGTGGAACCATGCTATGCCGGCGAAGAAGAAGAAGTAGAGGGTCACCGCTGTTATGCCGTGCGCCTTGGATATCTCCTCGACCCAGGCCTCCCATCCTACCCTCGCCGGCGTCCCCGTGACGAAGATGTGAGCCATAATTATTAGGGCCATCAGTACTCCCGTGACCCGGTGGAGCACGAACGCGACCCTCTCCGGGTTGTTCTTTATCTTGAGCACCCACGGGTTTATGCTCGCGATCCACCCGGGCCTGTTCTCGAGGGCCCTGGCCTTGACACGCTCCTCTCCCATATAGACCACCCCCTAATACTTCCTCTCGACGGGCTTCCACGTGTTTATCGTGACGGGCCAGTACGCGATCCTGACCTCGTCCTCGCCGCTCCTTATGATTAGGCTGTGCTTCAGCCAGTTCTCATCGTCTCTCTTCGGATAGTCAAGCCTGTAGTGGGCGCCCCTGCTCTCGGTCCTGTTGAGGCCGGCGGAGACCGCTGCCAGCGCCACGTCTAGCAGGTTAATGGTCTCTATAGCGGCCTGTAGGTCGGTGTTGTAGATCCTCGACTTGTCCTCAACATACATTTTCTCCCTCGCCAGCTTCCTCAGCTCTAGTATAGTGCTGAGAGCCCGCTTCATGCCGTCGCCTGTCCTGAACACGTAGAAGTCTTCTCCCATCGTCTTCCTCAGCCTGTTCCTAATCTCGTAAGCGCTCACACCGCTCTCCCTCTTCAGCCAGCCCCACACCCAGTCCTCCTCCTTCTGGTGCCTCTCCGGGCTGACCGTCGGAGCATCGCGCAGGCGGGCGGCGTACTCGGCGGCAAGTATACCCGTTATTCTGCCGCTCGTCAGGCACTCGGCTGTGCTATTGCTCCCGAGCCTGTTAGCCCCGTGAACGCTCGCAGCCGCGACCTCTCCGGCCGCGAAGAGCCCGCGGATCCAGCGGCCCTGCTCGTCTAGGACCCTGTAGTACTTGTCGGTGTGGATCCCTCCCATCGTGTAGTGGGCTACCGGGCGGACCGGTATGGGCTCCTCCACAGGGTCTATCCCAGCGTATCTAATCGCTATCTCCCTAACGGCTGGCAGCCTCTCGTTAATCTTCTCCTCCCCGAGATGCCTGAGGTCTAGCAGAACGTAGCCGAGCCCGCTAACAGGGTCGACGAAGCCTCGTCCCTCCAGAATCTCCTTCATCTCGCACCTAGAGACTATGTCTCTCGGCGCCAGCTCTCCCTTGGTAGGGGCGCAGTCCTTGCGGAGCATGAAGCGCTCTCCCTTATTGTTGAGGAGGTAACCGCCCTCTCCACGGGCACCCTCTGTTATGAGGATCCCGCTAGGCACGAGGCCGGTCGGATGGAACTGTATGAACTCGGGGTCCTTGAGCGGGACGCCTGCCCTGAGCGCCATAGCGTAGCCGTCTCCGGTAACCGTGTGGGCATACGTGGTGAAGTTGTACAGCCTACCGCCGCCGCCAGCCGCTATTATACCGGCCTTGGCCTTGAAGTAGTATAGCTTGCCGTCTCTCATGTTGATCGCATATAAGCCCTTGAAGGTTCCCTCCTCCACGGCTATGTTGGTTACGAACCACTCGTCATACCTCTCCCAGTTGTCGTACTCGAGGAGCTTGTTGTACAGGGTCTGCATCTCGAAGAAGCCGGTCTTGTCTGCTGCGAAGGTAGCCCTGGGATGGCTGTGGCCGCCGAAGGGCCTCTGGGCTATGCGGCCGTCGGGCCTCCTGCTCCATGGGAGACCCCAGTGCTCTAGGAGCCTTATCTCCTCTGGCATGAGCTTGACGAATAGCCACACCGCGTCCTGGTCGGCGAGGAAGTCGCTGCCCTTCACAGTGTCCCAAGCGTGGAGGGCGAAGCTATCCCCCTCCTCCGGATAGAGAACGGCTGCGGTCCCGCCCTCAGCGCTCACGCTGTGACTCCTCATGAGGTGTATCTTGCTGAGGAGGCCCACGCTTACCCTATCACCGTACTTCCTCTTGATCTCGATTGCCGCCCTCAGGCCGGCTATTCCCGACCCAACAATTACCACGTCGTGCTCAATTGTCTCGACTAAGGGCAACCCGCACACCCACCACTGCTCTAATAAGCTAGCCTATGCACTATCTCCATATAAATACACACGCACTTAAACCGCCTGCCCGGACCGGCACCTTTATTTAATATTCCTTGGCGACAGCCTCGTACTCTGGGGGTAACCATGCTCAAGTATAGGACTAGGAAGACGGTCCGCACAGACCTCAGCGCCTGCGTCGAGTGCCTATTGAACGCTGACAGGTTCCTGGGGAGAAGCAGTTACGTCGATAGTATCAAACCCGTGGCCGAGGGCGTCTACCACGTAAGGTTCCGCTGGAGGAAGTGGGGTATGACCCGATACTACGACGTAGTCTTCCGTGTTAGGAGGGAGGGCGATAAGATTGTTTACGAGAGCGTTGAGGGAAGCAAGTACCCTATGAGGCTCGAGTTCACGCTCGAGAAGAAGAACGATAATACTGTGGTCAGCGTGGAGGCCTCAATGGAGGCCGGGCTCATGGCCGACCTCCTAGGGAGGAAGGACTACGCCAAGTTTATTGAGGAGCTAGTCGAGACTGGGTTCGTCGCTATGGCCCAGAGATACAGTGAGAGAGTGGGGGCTCGGGAGGCACCTGCGAAACCATCGTGCGCTCAGTGCCTCCTGTACGATCCGGACAGGAAGTACTGCTACTACCTGAGGAGGAGCGTATCGGGCGAGAAGCCGCCGTGCGAGGGGAAAGCGTTCATCCCAGCCCCCTAGGGCTTCACCGTGTAGTAGAGCCTCCTCCTCTTTCTCCCCTTACTCTCGAGCTTCAACATTACTATCTCGCCTATCTCGCACGTGTTCCTCACGTGCGGACCGCCGTCGGCCTGCACGTCTACCCCGGGTATTTCAACAATCCTGATCTTCTCCGTGCCTGGAGGGAACCTCTCAGCGAGCTTCACGAGCTCTGGCCTCTCCTCCAGCACGCTCCTCGGGGCCCAGTAAACCTTCACTTCCAAGCACTTCTTAGCAATCCTGTTAGCCTCCTCTACGGCCCAGCGGAGGGCGCCCTTCCAATCGTCTACCGTCGAGAGGTCGAAGTCATCCTTAGCCTTGTCCGGCTCTATCATGCCGCCGGTAACCTTAGCACCGTACTTGTTGTAGAGGAGAGCCGCAATTATGTGGCTGGCAGTATGTAGCCGCATCATCCTGTACCTCCTCTCCCAGTCAATCCTCCCCCTAACCTTCTCGCCCGGCTCGAACCTGCACCCATCCTCTATCCAGTGATACACGACACCATCCTTAATTGTCACGTCGACAACTCTAGCACTGCAAGACTCCCCGGAGAGAACACCCGTATCGTTCGAGAGACCGCCGCTCGGCCTAGGGTGGAAAGCTGTCTGGTCCAGTATGACCGCGTTCCCCTCCCGAGCCAGGACTGTAGCGTCGAACTCTCGGAGATAGGAGTCTTCCTGGTAGAGGAGCCTAGTCTTTCCCTCAGTCACCGGGGGATCACCATAGTAGTGGTGCTGGGCGTTACTGAGGCCTAAATTATGGCCGCAATTATTCGTACGGACGCCAGCACTATGAGTATGTTCAGGCCGGCGAAGAGGAAGCCCGCTGCTATGCTCCCCTTCACAGTCTTCCCGGCTAGGAGGCTTATGAAGAACGTGTTAAGCACAATACCAGTATAGGATATGCTCTTCAGTATTGGAAGCATGTCCTCGCTCACCGGCTGTATGGGGAGGCCGAAGCCGGCTGCCTGCGCCCCGCTGGCTATTGTTGCCGCGACGCTCGTGAACTGTGCGAGGACCATCTCGTGGACGATCGTGAAGCCCAGGACTAAGCTTATGATTGCTATTAGTGCTCCCAGCTTGAACCCTAGGCTCCTATCCTCTATTATCCGGGCCACGCTAACCGTGTCCTCAGTGAAGCCGGCGAGGAGGTCCAGGCTTCTGGGATCAGCTCCGTAGCGGTCCGCAGTGTCTAGGAGCTGGAAGTAGAGGTTTGCCAGCCATGGGAGGCGGAGGCCCTTAATAGCGTCCTTAATGCTTATCCCGAGGCTCACCCTCGCAGCAATAACGCGGATAAGACTGTTCATCCTAGAGGGCAGCTGGAACCTCGTTAGGCCCACGATCGCCTGCTTGGGAGTCCTCCCCTTCTTCCCCTCCTCAGCAATGTATCTCGTGACTGTCGGTATGCTATAGAAGGTCTCGTCAGCCTCCTTGTACCAGCTGCGGAAGTATATCCCGAACCCTATCGCTGTTATCGCCATGAGGAGGCCTGTGAACTCGTACTTCTCTATGCTCGCGTAGAGGAAGTACCGGTCCGGGACTATGAAGCCCGCGACTACGAATATGAAAAGCTCTAGTCCGACGCCTGCTAGGAGCCATCTCCTGGGCGGGGACTCGGCGAGCTCCTCCGGGTATACACTCTGGACGACGAAGAGCATTATGAGGAAGCTTAGGAAGGGCATTCCGATGCTCGCCGTGTAAGCCAGTGCTAACCCTTGGTTGCCGGCGAATAGCGCCCCTATTATTATGAGGGCGAGCGGTATGACGACGAAGAGCATGACCTCGAGGTTGGTTATTGTGCTGAACCTCTCGATAAGCCTATTTATCCTGTCCTCGAGTATCTTCATGAAGAAGCTCGTCTTCTCCAGGAGGATCCTATACTTGTCCCCGCCGGCCCTCTCCCCGGCGACCAGGGTCTGGTAGAACTCTCTCAGCTGCATGCTAGGGTGGAACCTGCTGATGTACTCGAGGGCCTCGGTATAGCTCATAATGTAGAAGAGCCTTATCTTCTCTATGAAGTGTATCTCCCTCTTGAACTGGCGGAAGAAGTCTATGCGGAGAGCCTCCCGGAGGGCCCTCTGGAGGGGCAGGTTAAGGCTGGCGGTCAAGGTCATGAACATCGAGATGAAGGGGAGCTCCTTCTCTATCCGGAACTTCCTGTTGCTCAGAAGCAGGTTGGTCTTGAGGTTCACGCTGAGAACCGTTAGTCCCCCCACAACTAGTAGTGCTACGGGTAATGCTAGAGCTATGAAGGGGTTTGCATAGAGGTTGACTACGAGGAGAGCGCCAACTGCGAGGAGGATGACTCCCGCTAGCATCATGATGTAGCCTGCGAGAACGGTCGTGGCGAGCCTATCCACGTCTATGACGGTATCCGCCATGAAGGCCTTCTTCATTAGGTCAGCAGTTATTCGGGCCCGCAGGGAGCGTGTCAGGCCCGCGCGGCTACGCCCAGCACCTGCCTCTCCCGGTCTCCGGAGGATGCCCTGCAGTATCGGGAGCCGCTTGCGCATGCGATCCCCTCGCCACCGCGCCGGACCGGTCGTGACGCGTTCTCCCCGGAACACTTTTGTCCCAAGAACTAATAAGTCTGCTAGGGAGGCGACAGTTTATCTAGGCTGGCCTGCATCCTAGCGTAGGGTAGAGGGGAGCACGAGTAGAAAGGGTGGTTACATGTATACCGCGCCTACCGCTCTAATATCGCTAGTAGTGCTCCTACCAGTCCTAGCAGGCCTCGCCGCAGTCTACTACAGCCACGTAAACCTGGCTCTGGCCACCGAGTGGCAGTCTGAGCGTGCCAGGGCAGCGAGAATAGCGGCTCTCATTATTGCTGGCGAGATAGCTCATAACGCCACTCTGCAGTCCAAGATTAACTCTTCAAGCCTCACCCAGGCGGATCTCGAGTGGCTATCCCGTCTTGCTAGTACAGAGCTGAAGCGCGTTACAGGTGTACCCTACACTGTGGACGTATACATTTCAGCTTCCCGGCCAGTCGTCGTGCTGGGAGGCGGGGGGTACCTGCCCAGCCAGGAGGCGGTGGGGAGCTGGTCCTACACTCCTGGGGCCAACCCTAGGAGCTGGCACTACGAGGCGGTAAGCCTTCCCGGGGGGCTGGTGGTGGTAGTTGGGGCGGGCGTCTAGGAGGGGCATAGTCCACATTATAGACGTTCTAATAGCGCTCGGAGTCATAGCCGCAGTAGTGATGGCAGGCGTTAGCGTGATAGTGGCTAAGCTCAACACCCGCCCCCAGAGCATGCCGGATCCCACCGGCCTCGATAGGTACATATCTGAGAGGCTTGGAAGCGGCGACTGGATCCCGCTGGTGGCCGAGGGCAGATCGTCGGAGATCCGGGCAGAGATCGAGAGCCTATACCAGGGATCTCCTCGCCCCGTCTACGTCGCTGTGTATATCTACGCGATTAACCCGTCCCTCGGAACCATAGGCGTCGTCGACAGCAGCGACCCCGGCCTGTACTCATCCTACGCCGTTCTGAGGTACTTCGTCCCCGTCGGGGGCTACTATGGAGATGTGAGCTACGTGCTGGAGGTGAGGGTCTACTGGTGAGGAGGGGCATAGCATACGTCTACCTATCGCTACTCGTCGCCTCAGCCGTAGCCATAGGAACACTCGCCGTCATAGCAGTGTATATGAGCAGCCCAACAAACACGAGGGCCGCGCCAGAGTACGTGGACTTGCAAGCCAACATCACGGGAATGAAAACTGTGGCTCACTACTGCGTGGCCAAGGCCAGCGTTGACGACGCGATAACGAGCCAGCCAGACCCGGGCTACTCCTACGAATTAACCGGCCAGTACGCGGTCTACGCTAAGAGCAGCAACAGGCAGCCACAGCGCCGGGTCGAGTGCTATAATATGGCTAAGACCGACGGGTCCTACTACCAGAAGGTCTGGGGGATCGATGTCTTCGTAAGGGTCAAGCCGGAGAGGATAACGCTGACCGAGAGGTTCGGAGGCGCGTACCTAGACGTGGTTTTCCGCGCATACACGCTTCCGAAGGTCTACGTTAACAATAGTCTGGGCGTCGCAGACTTCAAAGTGAAGATCTACTACAAAGCTGTGGTCACAGCATCGGACCCTAGCGGGGCCCGGGTGCTCGAGACCAGCGTCCCCATAAGGTTTGCCGAGTCGACCCTCAGGGCTGGGCAGACAGTGAGGGAGTACCCAGTTAAGGTCAACGTGAGCGACGACCCGAACTATGACTGGGTGATTACTACGAGCTTCGTCCTAGACCCGACAGGGCCGGACACCTACACTATCACAATAGACCTGTACCTCTTCAACGGCGCGCGTGACACTATCGAGGTGGAGGTGCGCTGGTAGTGAGGCGCGGGATAACGATACTGTCCGACGTCGTGATGATCGTGGCACTCCTACTCATTATGAGCGGCCTATGGATATACACGGCAACATTCTACAAGGAGAAGAGAACGCTTGAGTCCGTGGCTGCAGAGGAAATACTGACCCTCTACGGCACCATCGAGCAGGTCCTAAGCGACCCCGGAATGTGCACCTCCACAAGCCTGAGCATCCCCCCGGGCATAAGGATATACGTTGCAAACATAGAGGCAGATGGCCGGACCGGCACCCTACTAATTGCAAAGCCTTCCGGTGCTAGGATCGAACTGGGAGCAGTCCGAAACTTGCTAATCAGCCTCGGAGCGCCCAGAGAGGACGCATACCTCATCTACTCCGGCGGCGTCCTCCAGGGCGCGGGCCTAGTTGTGTGGAACACAAGCGTGAGGGGCCTGGAGCCTGTTGACGCGTCGATCAGCGGGGGAACCCTGGATCTGGGCGGTGTAAACTGGGGCGGGAGCGATACGCTATTATATTACAATTACAAGGATACTATTGTGAGAGTATGCTCGCGCTGGGACAATAACGCCCGCTCCACGGTGCTCGTGCTCCCCCAGGACTGAAGGGGTGTCAGTAGGTGAGCGAAGTCGTCCTCCCGAGAACACTGCTCGCCGTGGCTATACTTGTAATAGCAGGGATAGCCGTGGGAGGAGCATACTACTTCTTCTTCAGGGGGCACTCGGCTCTAAACGCGCAGGCAATACAAGACATATCCTCCAGCCTAGGCGAGGCGGCAGGATCTGGAGAGGGCCAGAGTGAGCCCATAAGCTTCTCTGGGGGGAGTGTTTCCGTGGTTTATGAGACCCACAACCTCAGCATATACTACAATCTAAGCGAGACCCTCGGTAGCTTGCCGGGAGTGGGCGAGGTGAAGCCGATTATCTATGAGGCTAGCGTTAGGTTTCCAGTACTACTCATAGAGCCTGGCGGAGAGGTTGAGACTTACAACGACACGGGTCCAATACTTGGCGTTGCAAGTGCAGACCAGGGCCTAGCAGGCCTGGACAAGCTGGTCTACGCCTATAGCGACGGCCAGAAGATACTCGTTATCCCCAGACTAGTAATCCTGTACAGCGTTGACGACACGGAGGACAGGGTCAACCTAACAATTGTTGTGCCAAAGATGAACGTGACCTGCTCGACAGGGCAGTGCACAAATCTTAACGGCAAATACGCGATACGCGTGACAGCCAAGATCGTGGACGTACTCCCCGCCCCGTACGAGCCCTACAATCCCCTAGCGGAGGGGAGAGACATAGAGGCGAGCTTCAACGCTTCAGGCCCGACAATCATACCGGCCAACATGTTCGGTAAGGCGCCCATCACTAGCGTCGGCCTCGAGTACACTGTGAGCATAGACATCATGTATCTCTACTACGATATCTACCTCGAGAGAGTGGGATAATGGAGGAGGCGGTCGTAGAAGCAATAGTGCTCGTAAGCCTCATAGCGATAAGCACTGTGCTCGGGAGCTACATGGTCTACAGTAGCGTTCTCTCAGCGAAAGCGCTCGACGAGGAGAGAACGAAGAACCTAGCCCTAGACATAGCCTATTCCCTAGCGAAAGCGTGTGGAGAGCTCTACAGGCCCGACAAATACTCGGGATACACGTCAACGCACGCCTCTGTAGCGCTAACGGGTAGAGAGACCGTTAGGATAGATGGGTACGGCATAATAGTGAACCCCGACGGTCCGGGCAGGCACGTGATTCAGAAGAGCACCCTAGAAGACCTGTGTAGCCGCGTAGCGGGCGAGCAAGTCAGCATAGAGCTAGTCCCGGGCACCAGTGTCGGTAGCACCCTCACGTTCCTCGTGGCCAGGAACAACAATACAGTGAGAATAGAAATATCCGGGTAGCACAAGGAAATTTATAGGCTCTCAGAGAAATTAAACCTGCGAGGCCCCGCCCCCGAGGGTGAGGAGCAGTTGTCATCGCGCCCGATAAGGCTAGTAAGGATTGAGGGGGACCTGGACGAGGACCCATCATCCCGCCAAAGCCTGCTCTCGGGGTGGCGGCAGGACCTGATAAGGAAGAGCAGGGTCCTTGTCGTGGGGGCAGGGGCCCTGGGGAACGAGATAATAAAGAATCTCACGCTGCTCGGTACAGGGCACATCAGAGTTGTGGACTTCGACATTGTAGAGGGAAGCAACCTTAGCAGGGCCGTCCTTTTTACGAAGGCAGACGCGAGGAAGAAGGTTAGGAAGGTCGACGCTATTAGGAGGGGCGTGAGGAGGCTGGACCCGTACGGCTACATAGAGATCGAGGCGTATCACACCGATATTATGGATCACGGGCCGGAAAGCCCCATATTCAAGGGCGTGGACGTCATATTCACCGCCCTCGACAACCTAGAGGCTAGACTACACGTAAACGCGATAGCGTACACCAAGAGGATACCCCTCATAGATGGCGGGATGGACGGCGCCATGGGCCACGTCCAGGTAGTCATACCGCCCTACACGAGCTGTCTCAACTGCAGCGTCACAGACAGGGACATGAAGGTGCTCAGCGAGAGGCTCAAGTGCGAAGGGATGCCCCTAACCATAGGGCAGCCGAAGACACCTGCGGTAATAACAACTACGAGTGTGATAGCCGGCATAATGGTTCACGAGTATATCAAGATAATTCATGGTCTCGAGAAGTTCAAGCGCACGGGTAAGTGGGACGAGCGCCTCGGGGAGCCCCTGGCCGGGAAGAGGCTGTTCATAAACCTGGCGAACAACGTATTTATCAAGTACAAAGTGCCTATCTCGAGAACCTGCCTCCTACACGAGCAGTGAGAGGGAGCGGGGCCTATATAGGAGCCCGAGGTTGGGAGCCCTAGTGGGGGGTGAGAGGCTTGAGAATCAAGGTTGCGGACGTCCTCTCAAATAAGGTGATAAGCATAGAGGTCGACCCGAACGTTACGGTCCGGGAGCTAATCGAGGCCATAATAGAAGCCCTGAAGCTCCCCAAGAATTACCTCTACAGTCTAGTCTACGCTAGCAAGGAGATAGGGCCGGACAAGTACGATATGACTCTCCGCGACCTGGGCATTAGGGAGGACGACGAGATACAGATAATCGGGAGACCGCAGGGTGGCTAGGCCCCGGGAGGAGCTAGCCCCAGGCTGAGGGGTGCGGCACGGTGGTCTTTCTCCCGCTAAAGCTCGTGCTGAAGAGGCTGGAGAACGAGGAGGCAGAGCTGAGGTCTCTCGGCTACGAGTTCACGGCCGAGGAACTCCACGACGGCTCGGATGGGAAGACTATTGAGCTCCTAACCATCAATGGGAGGGAGAGGCTGAACGTCATCAAGAGGTATAGGGTAACGATCAACGCTCGGGGCTACGAGCGGAGGCCGACAGGCGAGATAGTGCCCCGCTTCAGGCACGAGGTCTACATATACATTCTCAGGCACTACCCCTTCGTGGACACGAGGAGGTACGGGGCGCCGGTCCGTTTCCAGTGGATAACCCCGATATTCCACCCGAACATATCGAACGGGATAGAGGCTGGGGGCCTAGGAATAGTGTGCTGGCACATCCTGAAGGAGTGGATCCCCAGCTTCACACTTCCGAAGATAGTTGAGGCTCTCAAGAGCCTAGTCGAGAATCCCAACCCCGACGACGCCCTGATCTACCCTGAAACCCTCGAGGCCGCCAGGTGGTTCGCGAGGAGGAGGCCCTCATGATGGAGCCCTCCAGCGCCCACATGCTCTACGAGGCCTTCATGAAAGCGTATGAGCACGCGAGTAAGGGCGCCCCGCTCGAGGTAGGAGGGTTCCTGCTGGGATACCTGGGAGAGTGGGAGGGAGAGTACTATCTCCTCATAACGCATGCCCTCCCCGTCCCGAGCAAGAGCACGAGAGTGACTGTCCAGCTCCTCAGCGACAATGTTGTCGAGGTCGTGAAGAAGATCAACGATATCAAGAGGAAAGAGGGGGTCTACATCGTTGGATGGTACCACAGCCACCCAGGATACACGTGCTACCCCTCCCGCCTCGACCTCCACAGCCACAGCACATACTTCAGAGAGCCCTACCAGGTCGGCCTCATCATAGACCCCATAAACGATCAGCACTGCGTCTTCAAGGCGGAAAACCCGTTAAACTACAAGCTCATACCATTCTACGTCTGGAGGAGGAAGGAGAAGTGAGAGAGGACGAGGGGATCAGAATAGTACGGGCGCCCCCGCCCAGCCCGGAGACGGGCTACGAGCTCGTCTACAAGTTCGAGGTCGAGGGCCAGCGGAAGAGGTGGAGAATGAACCCTAACCCTCCCGGCGAGAAGATGAGCCTTATCGAACTACTGAAGACGCCCGGCCTAAACATTATCGTGGCTAGTATCATAGGCGGCCTGGCAGTGCTAGGCTACGTCCTCTACCTGTACTTCTCCATGAGATAGCCCCTGGGGGCCCCGCAGGATTCATCGCAATCCTTGCTGCTCGTATCGCAAGAGTATATATTTCGAAACCCACATACAATCTACGGGAAATAATCCTGTTCTCGGAATGGGTGGCTAAACATGCATAAGCAGGTAGCCTGGAGAGTGTTATTCGCACATATGCTAATCCTTGCGATACTGATCGCGGTGGCGCCAACGCCCGCCTATGCTGAGGACATTACAATACTCACTGCTGAGAGTCTCCTACAGCCCGGAGGATACATCAAGCTCCTTATAACAGGGTTCCCGTCCAACTCGACAGTGTACGTGCTGCTCGACAACGGGACACTCCTCGGGCTCCTAGTGACTGACGACCTCGGGAATGCTGAGGGTAACATTTCGATACCGCCGTACATACGATCTGGTGACCACGAAATCGTGGCTATATATGCCAACGGCTCGGCCCTGTTCGTGGCCAAGGATGTAGTGACTATTGAGCCGGTTCCGCCCGAGCCTTCCTACAAGGTCGAGGTAGTGCTCGGCTCGAGCATCCCCCTGGGGGAGGAGACAAACTACTACGTAAAAGTGATAAGCGTCCCCGACGGGGCGCCCGTCGACCCCGACAGCTTAACCTGCAGCCTGTATAGTTCCAACGGCACAGTTCAAACCCTGATCCCTACCAGGATAAGCCAGGGCCTATACACGGGAGTGTTCACCCCCACAGATCCCGGAGGCTATGCTCTAGAATGTACAGCCACAATAGGCCCTGTAGACGCAACGGGAATAGCGGGGGCCCACGTCTCGGCAGCGGAGAGCCTTATATTGGAGAACCTAACGCTAGCCCTCGACAAGCTCCTATCGATAGAGGCGAGCGTCAACCAGACGCTAAACAATACGTTCTGGATTCTCACAAACATATCCGAGGCGGAGAACAATATCACGAGCCTGCTGGAAAAGATCAACGCGTCAATCATAGAGAGGATTAGCACTGGAGAGGCGAACATAACGGTCGCTATCAAGGACGCGAAGTCTGGGGTGGAGAACAACCTGACGGGCCTCATAAACAGCGTGTACCTTCTTGTTGAGAAATCTAACACGAGCATACACACCGCTCTCTCAGAGGCGTTCGAAGCCCTCAACACTAGTATAGCTAAGGTGAATGGTAGCGTTGAAAACCTGTCGATAATAATTGAGGACGACTACAATGATATACTCCTAGCAATCGACACCAGCACGGAGCTCGTGAGAACATACGTGAAGGACAGCGAGTCCAACATAACGGGCGAGGTAGAAGCGCAGGCCCAGTACCTAGCAGATCTCCTATCGGAGTACAACTCAACGCTATACCTGCTGATTAAGAGCGAGTCGGGAGCTATACAGGAAGTTATCAGGGCCAGGGTCTCCAGCGCCGAGCAGAACCTAACAGCAAGGCTAGAGGCCCTGCAGGAGAGCATAGCCGAAGCTATATCCCTGGTTAGGAGTAGCAACGAGTCTCTGAGCACCCTAATAGTGAACGAGACGGGCCGGCTCATGGCCTACATTAATGAGAGCTGCCTCGAGAAGCTGGGTAACCTAAGCGTGACCCTGGAGACTAATGTGACAAGCCTAATACAGTCGAGCTACAAGAATATAATGGACAATATTAACACTACTAGGGACGACATGGAGGCGTTAGTAATAAACGAGGCCGGCACCCTTGTCGCACTCATAAACGGCCTCAGCGGTAAGGTAGACGCTAACACGCAGCTCCTATCAGACATAATCGCGAGCGCCAACCAAAGCATACAGGTACTCATAACGCAGAAGGCCGACACGCTGCTCCAGGCCATAAGCAACCTGGCGGAGGACCTAGACGAGACTAACCAGAGCCTCCGGGACCTCATAAAGGAGCGGGCAGCCTGGATACTGGCGAACGTATCGCAGTCCTACGACGGCATAACAGGCCTCATACAGTACGAGTCGACAACCATAGTGGGAGAAGTTAGGAACTCGACAAGCTTCCTGTCCAGCGCTATATCGCTGGCAAAGCAGGAGCTAGAGGGCAACATCACCATGAGAATACAGGCCTCCCAGAACGCGATCATCCTAGAGATAGGGGACTCCGAGAATGAGGTGCTAGCGGCCATAGCGAGCGCTAACCAGAGCCTCCACGGGCTCGTAACAACCGAGACGGACCGGGTGATCGGGAGCATAACAGCTGCTCGCGCAATAACCGGGGCCCTCATAATGAATGTGAGCCAGAGGCTCGAGAGGAACCTCTCTGCTCTCATCATGGACGAGGCCAACCGAACCATATACAAGCTCGACATTGTCAACGCCAGCATAACTAGCCTGCTACTGACTAGCGAGGGCGAGATAATAGCTAACATTAGCAACGGGACCATAAAGCTCCAGGCCCAGATAGGGAGGGTCGCAAGCAACCTAACAGACCTCATCCTAGGCCAGACCGGGGAGCTATCGAGCATGATAGCATCCGTCAACATGAGCCTCACAGCACTCATAAACGGTAGAGTCGCCGAGCTCCGGGGCGAGCTCGTAGGCGTTATCAATAGCTCGGCGGCGCGGGTACTGGAAGCGTTATCAGCTGGCTACGAGGAGCTAAACGCCACAGTCCTAAACGCGGAGGCCCGTATCCTCTCAGGTATCGACAGCCTCAACGCCAGCATGAGCCTAGAAGGGGCCAGGCTCGAGTCCATAATAGTCAACAGGAGCGGGGCAGTAATGGCCCTAGTCAACACGACCAATAGGACGCTCGTCCTGAGAATCGCGGACCTAAGCAACTCTGTAGCCGCTATCGGTAGCAGCCTAGACGCGAAGCTAGACACGGTGCTCAGCAAGCTGTCCAGCATGGAGAACAACATGTCCGAGCAGATAAGGAGGAGCACGGACGAGGTCAAAAGCGTGGCCTCGAACTACGGCGTCTCGAGCACCACCGCAAGCGTAATCACACTACTAGCGGTCAGCGGCCTCGCCATATTCATGAGGAGGAGCTAAGGCTAGCCTAAGCAGGGCCCTTGCAAGAGCTTTTTCCCTCCAGTCCTCATCGCTAGCGAGAGCACTAAGCTCCTCCTCAATAACGCGCCTAGCCCTCCGGACCGCTTCGGGGCCGCCCAGAACAGCTCTGGCCCCGAGGCTCGGGAGCACAACCCTTAGCTCGTCTCCCGTCTCCATCCTCGCCATCGACCCAGGCATAAGGCGGGCCACGCTCCTGGCAGCCTCTACTATTCCAGCTATGGGGGCAGCGCTCAGCTCGTCCCTAACTGCGGCCCGGACCGCCCTACCCCTCCTAGCATACCATATACTTTCGATACTAGCGCCTGACCAGCGGTAGATCGGTACAGCCAGCGAGATCTCCCTCTCCACGGCTCTCCTAAGCCCGGGGACAGTGTTGTCATATACTATGACAGCAACACTCTCGGCCGAGGCTAGGTCCTCGTGGCGGAGGACAACAAGCATGCCCGGGATATCACCTATAACTCTCCGGGCGACAGCCTCGATGAGGGGCGATTCAACCCTAGTTATGTGTCTCTCCAGGAGGGCGTCCCGAGTGGGAAGCCTCTCAGCCTCGACTACCCGCCAGGCCTCCTCCGCGCTCCTATACACGTCCTTAGCCTCCTCAACGTTCATAGGCGGCTCGAGAGGGCAGTACCCTCTGGGGAAGCATAGCTCCCTCCTTATCCGTGCCTCGAGCCTCCCAAACACGCTGGCCTTGCCAGGCCATAGCTCTGCAGCGAGTCGGAGGGCCTGGAGCCTGTCGAGGGGCCTGGTGAGGGCCCACTCAAGCCTTGTGCGGACCGCCTCCGTGTAGAGTACTGCAGCGTCGAAGTAGTAGAGCCTCGAGGCTGCCCACTCGGCCGCTGAGGCGAGAGCCCTAGCAGCCTCCCGCCCGGCAGACTCGAGGACCTCTTCCAGCCTAGCAGCAGCTTCCAGAGCACTCGCCGACTCCTGTAGGACTCTTAGGGCCCCCGATAGATCGCCGCTGAGAGCTCGCTGGGCCGTGAGTAGGAGCTCTCTAATGCCCGGGTCTCCCGATAGAGCGGACAGCTCGAGGGCCTCCCTTATCGTGGCTCCCGTCCTAGCCAGCGTTGAGGAGAGCCTGCTAAGGGCTATAAGGAGCGACAGGAGGCTGCGCTCCCCGTAGAGGTCCTCACTCACCTCCCCATAGCACCCCCTCGATCTCCTCGAGGACCCGGCGGAACCTCTCAACGATCTCCCTATCGGTCCGGAGGCCCGCGAGCACGAGCGACAGTCCCCGGCGGACCGCTGGATCCCGCGATCCCTCCAGGAGGGACTCGACCCCCTCGATGCTCTCCTCGAGCCCCCGAATCCTGGCCTTGAGAGCCTTCTGGCTGGGTATGTAGACGGTTATCGTCTCCCCCCAGGGAGCCTCGACAGTTCTCGACAAGAGCGTGACGACAGGGTAGAGGTAAACGCTCGCCCTGTAGAGCATCCTAAGAGCCTCCTCGAAGCCCGCTAGCTCCACGGGCCTCCTAGACTCGATGTCGTCGAGAACCATTATCCCGAGACTCCTATACTGCTCGAGCCTAGAGTTGTAGTAGAGCGCGCGGCTCAGGGCCCTACGCGGATTAGCAGGGCTCGAGAGCAGGTCGCGGACGCTCCGGAGAAAGCCGAGGTATACCGCCCTCACCTCCCGCCTGAAATAGGATATACCCTCGGGACCCGTCTGAACACTTCTAAAGGCCTCGAAAGCCTTCGCAAGAGGAACCCCGCTGCTCTCCCGGGGCGTGACTACGGTGACTAGTCTCTTCCTCTGGAGCGAGTCCAGGAGCTCACGGACGCGCTGCGCGTCGAGCCCGAGAGCCTCGGCGGCGCGTTCCACGTCTACGAACGCCTCGCCCTCCGGACCGATCTGGAAGAGAATGTATGAGAGGAGGAGGTACTCCTCCCTAGTCATGCCCATCCAGAGCTCCTCGCTCATGCTCGCACCTCCGCCAGCCTGAGGACCTCAGCCACCGGCATCTTCCTGCCGCAGAAGAAGCATACTGCCTCCTCTAGAGGCATCCCGCTACTCTCAGCCGCAGCACGGAGGCACTCGAGATGGTACATGCTCCCGCAGTACGGGCACATGACGACCCTTCCCCCAGCCAGGATGCTTCCCTGACATATGAGGCACTTATCCGGCAAGGACCCGCCCAGCCTCACCTTGAGGCCTCTACTCCTCCTCGACTTTCTCTGCGACCCGCTGAGGATTAGCCTGGCGATTGCTCGGGTGTTGCAGGCTACCACGGGCATCCCGTGATCCACCGCCGGGATGGGAGCATAGTGGGCCGAGGGCAAATATATTGTGGCGGGCCGCCTCGTCTATTTCCGGGCCCGAGGGGTCTCACGGCTTGAGGCTTGAAGCGGGAGGAGCGCCCCGCCAGCTGGTTGAGAGGGCTAGGAGAATTATAGCCCCCATAGTTGATAGTGTCCAGAGTAGGCTGGGCAACAAGTACAGCCCCGACTACTACCTGAGCCTAGGATACATACTTGTCATAGCCTTGGGCCTCCACATACTGGTAACCCTAAGATACGCTCCGGAGGCCGGGATAGCCCTCTCCAGACTCGTGGGGACCCTCGGGCCCACGCCCCTAGTTGCGGCTCTCGAGATCCTCGCCCTCGTTGCCGTCGCAAAAGCGTTCGCAGACGGGTGGAACCTTTTCCCCGATAAGAGACTAGCATTCACATACTCCCTCTACCAGGCCTCGACGACTCTGCCATACCTGAACCTGCTCTACATAGCTCTCTCCAGCATATCCAACGGACCGCGCGGGATAAACATTAGAGCGTCTAACCTCGTTGTAGCCCTCGTCTACCTAATAGTGAGCCTAGTGATCGTCGGAATAGCCAGCGGGTCCCCCTTCGCAATAGTAGAGGTATACAGGGCTAAGCGGACCGGCGCATTCACTAGGGAGAAGCTGAGGCCCGGCGACCAGCTAGTCTACGGGGAAGACGAACTCATACGCGTTGTCTACATTGGTAGGAGGGACAGGCCAGCGACGCACGTTCTGACGAATAGTAGGGCGTGGAAGGTGAGGGCTAAGAGCGGTGAGGGAAGGCTCGAGATCATACTACAGCCACTCGAGCCCGTGGAGGACGCTCTCTCAATAACACTGGGGGGCACAACAGTCTACACCCTAAGGCTTAGGCCTGCCCACCCGGTCCGCTACGCCAAGCCCGATACCGAGATACACCTCGAAGTAATAATGCCTGGCGAGGGCGGGAAGACCATAAGGAAGATAATCATTCAGAGGCCCGGGGGAGTGAGCCTAGAAGACGTTCTCAAGGACGTGCTCCCAAAAGACACTATCATACAGCGCGTCCTAAGAATCGAGGGCGGCCAATACGTTCCGGTGAGAGATATCAGCAGTGAGAGGATAAAGCCCAGGACACTCAACAGGTTCGTAGTCGAGACCATACCGGCTGCGAAGCCACTGGAAACTCAGCCGCCCAAAGCGAAGCCCAAGGCGCCTAGGGCTGAGGGTATTCCAGCAGCCGGAGCAGTTGATATCCCCACCGCCACGGAGGCTCCCCAGAGGGCGGGGCTCGTTGAGAAGGTGAAGAGACTCATAGAAGAGTACCGGGACCTGAGGGAGGACTTATGGTGACCGCCGCTATCGTCGGGGACAGGGACTTTATAGAGAGCTACCGGCCAGCCCTAGAAGGCCCCCTAGTGATAACTCGGGCCGCTTGGCCAGGCCTAGAAGGTGCCAACATCATCGAGCTAAGGACTGCTTACCCGCCCACCGCCTACCGGGGAGACGTTGCGAGGGACCTCGCCGGTAAGATAGCGGAGATCGCTGGGGGCGCGAGCCCCGAGGTACTCATAGTCGAGATGAGCAGTATCGAGTACACGGTCCTCGGGCCCGCCCTCGCAATGCACTGGCAGCCCAAGCTCCTAATAGTAGAGGTCGGCAGGCTTCACCCCGCGACCATTGCAGCGCTGAAAGAGCTAAGCCTTCTCTCCTGGCGGACCGCCGTCGTAAGCATATATCAGAGGCTGGCTCCGAGGAGCAGAAAGCTCCGGCCCCTCTTCCTGGACGCCTCCCTCCGTTCCGCCGGAAGGCCAGGCTTCTACTCTCTCAAGCTGAAGAGGCTGAAAAGCTACATGCGGGCCTGGCTCTGGTACTACGAGGCTAGGGACACGATAGCTGAGGCCCGGAGAGGGGGAGTACCGGATTACCTCCTCATAGACCTGGAGGGTAAGCTGGCCGAGGCTGAGAGGCTCTTGAAAGGGAGCGAGTTCACTATCGTCTACCCGAGCATCTACGACATTAGAGAGCCGCCTCCCGACGAGCTCTACAATAGCGCCCCCATACTAATGCCGGCGGGAAGCTACGAGCCCCAATCCTCGGCGTGCTACGCTAGCATAGACCTTGTGAGGGGAGGCCTGATAGGCTCGTGCGAGGAGAGGGAGGATCTCAGCGAGGAGGCGATATATCTATGGGTGGTTAAGCTTCACCCGCTACCCGTGTGGAGGGGGAGCCTTCCCGGCCACCTAGCAGAGACTTACGCGTCGTACAATAGGGAGGCTCGGGAGGCCCCTTACAGGCTCCACGCCTGGCAGCCCAGCAGGCTCCTACCCGGAATGGAGGCTCCGTGGCACGTCATCCCCCTCTATAGTCACGACGAGGAAGGGCTCAGAGCGACTGTGAGAGCCCTCGAAGAAGACCTCCGTAACCTACGAGTGCTGGCCAGCGTAGCTGTGGAGTGTAGCGACGAGGAGAGATGTGCTGCGGCCGTGGAGAGCGCTGGAGAGGTCGTTGCTCGCGCAGTGAGAGACGTCCTAGAAAGGCTCGACGACTATAAGGCTCTCGTCACGCTCTACAGGAGCGTGACACGCCTCCTAGGTGAGGAGAAGGCGATCCTCGGGAGGAGTGTCTCGAGAGAGGAGCTACAGGAGAACATAGCGCTGCTGGCCTGGATCCTGCAGGCAACTCTCGGCCTTGACCCGGAGCTCGCAGATCTCCTAAGCCTTAACGCCGGCGAGATAGCGGAGCTAGTAATGTGAGGATTTGGTGCGGCCGCCGGGATTTGAACCCGGGATCGCCGGCTTCTCCCTCCCGCGCAGCAGTGGGCCCCCGCAGGGGGCTTGGAAGGCCGGCGTCCTAGTCCAGGCTAGACGACGGCCGCACGGCCAGGGGAGAATGTCTACGGCCCGCAGGGATAAAAATTAGCTGTCCCCCGGGAGGAGCTCTACGTTAGAGTCGCTGTACCCTGTATTGTCCCGGCGCTCGTGTCTATGATTATCGTGTACGTGTCCGCTTCGCCGAGCTGTGCGTTGGAGAAGGTTGCAACCACCTTAGTCTTAGTCTTACCGGGGAGCTGGGTCGGGTTTATGGAGTCTGCTGTAACCAGCTTCCCCGTATCATCCTTAACCCTTACCGAGTCTATAGTCACGGTCTTACTCGTGGGATTGTCAATGTTGACCTCGAGAACCCAAGTATTATTGGTCTGGTCATAGTAGATTATGGCGCTTCCCTCCTCTATCATAGGCTTCTTCATACCGCCAACAGCGCCCATCATATAGCCTATGACTATGACGGCTATCGCTATTCCGGCCACGGCGAGGATCAAGCTTACGATTGGGCTCCCTATCTCTCCCTTCCGCGCCCTCACCAAGAGGTATGCACCCCTCCCTTCCGCGCCTAGGGCTTCTAGTCCCACCCTAGGCACACTATTCCGAGCGTTACTATTCTAACATCGGCTGATAAATAGATTACTTCTCCCCAGACTCTTCATGTATGCCGCTCGATATGTCTAGGATCCTAATCCTCGGCTTGGCCGGCTCCTCGGGAGCGGCACTCGCGGGGCGCTCCTCGCGGGCACCGGCAGCTATCGCTTCGCCGCGGAGGCGGGCCTCGACCTCTGATATGTAGCTGTAGGCTTTCTCCGGGTCCTCCATGAATAGCCAGAATACTTTCGTTACCTCCGCGTAGTCGAGCAGGGGAGTCTCGGGGTAGTTGTCTACGTGCTCCTTCAGCCTCTGGAGGAGCGCGACTCTCCTGCCATACTCCTCTAGGAACTCTGCCTCGGTCCACCCGCGGAGCTCCATTATTCTCTTGGCAGTGCTGCTCCAAGCTATGTCCTCGACACGCTCGAAACTGTCTGTTGCGAGATTGTACTTGAATAGCGGCTTAATCTCGTCGGTGTCCTGGGAGGGATCATAGTTGTAATCGTATATCCCGGTTACTCTCCTTATAGGTACGGCCACCCTCCGCCCATCCTTCTCTATTTTACGAGTGAAGCGGCCGGTCGTGACTATTACTTTGAGGGCTGTTAGGAGGCTCTTCTCAACGCTAATAGGCGGGCTCGTAAGCCTCGCAATCATAGCCTGCGGGCTCTCAGCGTGGAAAGTCGTTATACCGCCGTGGCCCGTAGCTATCGCTTGGGCCCACACCTTGCCCTCCTCTCCTCTCACCTCCCCGATTATCACGTAGTCCGCGCTCTCCCTGAGCGCGTGCTTGACGAGCTTGAACATGTCTATGCTTCCTCTCCCTTCAATAGTTAAGGACTCCCTAGTCTTATGCTGGATCCAGTAGGGATGGCTGAGCCTAAGCTCTGGGGTATCCTCGATAGTTACGATAGTCGCGTCCCTAGGGATGAAGTTTGCGATAGCATTCATAACACTAGTCTTACCGCTACCCATCGGGCCCACAATCATTATGCCCTGCTTCGTCTCAACCGCCAGCATGAGCCAGGCCGCCATCTCCGGGCTTATAGCGTTCTTCTTCATTAGCCTCGTTATGCTCCAGGCCTTCTCCGGGAACTTCCTTATGACAATAACGGGGCCCCTCGTCGTAGTCTCCCTGCTATACGCAACCGTGAGCCGGTGGCCCTCTGGCAGTTGCAGGCTAGCCAGGGGCATGTAGAGGCTCACGCTGCTCCCGGTCCGCGCGACATATTTCTCTATGTACCTGTTAACGTCGTCGTCCGACTCGAACACTATGTTGGTCTCGAGGCTCCCGAGCTCGCGGTGCACAACCTTTACGGGGACCCCGACCGCGGGCACCTGGATATCCTCGATGTCCGGGTCTCTAACGAGAGGATCTAGGACGCCGTAGCCGAAGAGCTCTCTCCTGACAAGATACTCCACCTCCCTGCTAAGGTTCAACCTACCGAGAAGCTCGTTGAGGACCTCCTCGTCCTCAAGCGCCCTAGCTATTAGCTCGCTCTCCGTGAGGAAGAAAAGCTGGGTGATCGCTCTCTCCAGCTCGCTTAGCGTATCCTCCGTTAGCTCGGGATCCCTCACTATGTATCGCTTGTCCGACGTGATCAGGACCTCCGGAAAGGGCGCGCCTGGCGGAACGTATGGTCCTCTGACTATTTCTGCGCCATCAACACTAACGGGCCTAGCAGTCAGTATCTTGATGCTCGGGAGCCTGAAACCGCCTGCCTCCTCGGGAGGCCGCTTCTCCGGCTTTTTCCTGCGCTCCTCCTTCTTTTCTTCCTTCTTAACGCTTAGCCTAACGCTTATGACGAGCTCTTCCGGGGCCTCGACGCGGATTATCTTGACGCGCTCCTCCTCTTCCTCCTTCCTCTTCCTAGTCGGGAAGAACCTCGGCAAAAGGGGCCACCAGCCTCCCACTCGAGTGCCACTAGCACACCATAAGGGCGCTAACCCTATTTTACTCTAGGGTGTCCTCCGCCGGCTGACTTAATGATATCTAATTTGCTGTGCAAGAAAGAATATATGCTGTGATGCTAAGTGTTTTGTCGTAGAGCCCACACGTGTGGGATAGTGGGACATGGGGTGTTCCCGCTCATGGCGCGGAGCCCAGATTATAAGAGCCTGCTCGTTGCTGTTATGCTAGCTCTCCTCGTCACAGGCCCCTTCCTCTTCTACCCCGCTAAGGCGTACACGCCAGGCGAGACGGAGCTCTTAGACCTCGATCTAAACATGCGTATAGCCAAGAGCGTCTCAGCGAACCTCTCCAAAACGCATCCCTACATAAGAACATTGGCCACGCTAGCTGAGATGGCGAGAACCCTAAAAGAGGCTCCCAGAAGCAGCGGCCTGGAGGCGGAGGATTCTAACTTAACATTTAATCTCAGCAAAGTCCGCCTCCCAGCTCTAGCGTTTGAGGGCCTAAGCGATGGGGGCGCTGTAGCGGAGTACGCTTACAGGTATATTCTCCTCAGTAATGAGCTCGACTTCGATAATCTAGCGATGAACTACTCTATAAACTGGGAGGACGACGGCCCAGTAACGTATAACCCTGGCCAGCCAGAAACCAGTGTCTTCGGCGGGGGATTCGAGCATAAGGTGGTCTTCCACATCCACATAAACCAGCCCCAGCTGAATATTGATCCGGGCGCCGGCAACGCCGGAGACTTGGCGGAGATATTTAAGGAGCACACTAGCTACGACGTGTACTTCCTAAACTACAAGAACGAGGGCGGAACGTTCAAGGTCAGCCTGGAAAAGCATGTTGATGGTGACGAGGTAACTATACGAGACTACAGCCTGTACTACAGCGTAGTCGTCCAGGTGAGCTATGACGAGAAGCTTATGAACGCTCTCGACGCTATAAAGCCGAAGGACGGTAGCTACGTATACTTCGCTATTGCTAACGTTAGCTTCACGGTTACCTACCAGCCGAGCGAGGAGGTTGTCTTATCGGAGTTCTCAACGTGGGATTCCGAGGATAAGGTTATTGATATCTCTAATATCGTGTACGCAGCCCTCGATAATCTCAAGTCCCAGATTCTAAGCTCCCCCGACAGCCTGCTCCCCGAGGAGGTCAAGCAGTCGCTTGCCAGCGCGGTCGACCAGTGGAAGAGTAGGAGTTACACTGTGACGACGAAGCACATTCTTACAAGGGTAAGCTTCACCTGGACCATACTAGATCAGTACGAGGTTTATGAGAACGGGTCCAGCCTGGGAGGCGGCACCGAGATCGTGCTAGCGGACCATAACACGACCGAGATAAACAATGACATATCCGGCCTCAAGCAGAGAGTGCTTAACGAGGCAGACAGCTACCTGTCCCAGTACTATCCCGGCGGTATAGCTGCTCTCACAGCCGATGCTAGCGGTGTGAGCCCAGTCCTCCTCTACGAGGACTCAGGCGCTATTGAGGACCTCCCTGTCGGTGCTATGAGCCCTGTCAAGCCTGTGACAAACCTCAGCCTGCTCTTCACTCCGTACCCTGTTAAGAACTCTCAGCTCAACGGTCAGAAGAGCACTGTCAAGATTACCCTAGAGGAGAAGGCTGACTCCACGGACGACTACGAGCTTAGCACGAGCGACTTGATTGCTACTGCCCATTATGAGGATGAGTATCAGGAAGGCAATACTACCTACACGATAGTGCACAACTATACCCTCTACTTCAATATTAGTGTTGACGTTGAGGAGCTTGATCTGAAAGTCCTAGCAAAGGTCTACGATATACTCGTCTGGGTCGACGTGAACCCGGAGATTGTTGCGAAGCAGGTCGAGGCTGTAAAGGTAGGGAGTAGCAGGCTGGTGCCTGCCCTGGCGCCTCTAGGTGGTAGCGGGCTGCTGAGCATGATAGAGGGTGGAGCGGACGAGATAGGGATAGGGAGTGTGGCAAACGCCGTGAGCGCGCTCGAGAGTATGGCTATCAACAGCAACTTCAACTGGGTCCTGCCAACCTACTTCCCCGTGCCGATGCCTCACGAGAGCGTCAAGGTCTTCGCGCCCGGCGAGTACATCGGGGCATACTACATGACTAGCAAGATAAAGCTCGAGGGAGGGTTCCTAAGCAGGATTGGGAAGCCGCTCTTCAGCGTGATGTACGAGAAAGTCTCTATGTCGTTGAAGAGCTACGGGAGCGGCCCCGGGGACGACCCAAACGTTGGAGTAGTCTACATGAGCGCTGGCAAGATCAAGAGGAGCACTAGCGACGAGCTTAGACTATACAGCCTCGGCTTCGGCGTCGGCGAGATAAGAGGCAAAGTAGTGGGACCGAGATTCTACCTTACCCCGAGCGGGACCGGGCTACCCAGCGATACTCCTCCAGAGCTCGTAAGCGGGTTCCTCAACAGCTCGATAGTCCAGTTCCTAACCGGGGACAACTTCATAACAGACCTCCTAGACGATATCCTCCCAGGCGAGATATTCACCGCTGCCAGAGAGATAGTCGAGCAGATGAGGGACAACGGCCTCTACCCGCAGGTAACCCCCTACTTCGGCGGCGAGGGAAGCGTGTGGGCCTACTTCATGTTTAGCCCCAAGAATACTGGGAGGTTCGTCGCGAACAAGCCCGGCGACTACCTGCTCAAAGTAAACTCCCAGTTCAACATGCTGCACGTCAGAATCTTCAAGGTCCCCATCCTAGGCATACCAATACCCATACCCGTGTTCATAAGTAAGGGTGAGACTCAGGAGACCGTGATACACGTTAGACAGATAAAGGCTCTGCCATTGCTGGTCAACTACGTTGTGAAGCCTGCCTCTAGCAGCAGTAGTGGAGGCGGCGTGATAAAGCCCCTACTTGTGAGGCAGGGCTTCAGCAGTGACAGCTATGTCGGTATCTACGCCGTGCCCGTCTGGGTAGACCTGGACGGTGCCACCCCGATAGCGCCGGTACTATTCAGGGGTCACTACGGGACGGGGGCCAACGCTACTAGCCTCACAATAGCGGCTGTCAGCCCGAGAGGAACAATAATAAGCGGTGTAGACGTGCGCTTCTTCGGCGTGCCGCTAAGCTTTATCAAGATACCGCTGAACAGCCTAGAGAGGATGACTCCGGGACCCGAAGGATCAATACTGCTCCTCCCAGCCTGGAAGCACGGCCAGACAGTTTCAACGCTAGGGACGAGCGGGGCGCCTACAGTTATAAGGCTAGCGAAAGTGAGAACGTTCAACCTATTCTTCTACGACGGCAAACTAATAACCTACACTGGAGTATACGATCCTCACAACAAGATCCACTACTACCTGAGGCAGGCCGAGAAGAAGATTGACGAGATAGCTGGTATGGTGCAGGAGAAGCTCGCGATGGTCAACGGCACCCTGCTAATGGTGATAGGCAAGGTCAACACTATCGAGGGTCTCCTGTCTCTCATCAACAGTACCGCAGGAAACATTAACCAGATACTCATGCAGATCAGCCAGCAAGTGGTCAACGAGATAATGAACGCTATGGGAGCTATGATAAAGCAGATAGTGGGCCAGTTCGTCGCTAACGCTGTCGCGGCTGTCGTGGGAGCAGTGCTGCCGGACCCCACCGGGGTGATATCCGGCTACATACAGGATATCATACAGAACCTCCTAAGCAACGCTATGAACCAGATCATACCGGGAGAGGGCAGCGGGCAGATCAACATAACCGATCTTATAACTAGGTACGGCCTGCAGGTGCTCACTTTCGTAGCGCTCAAGGCGGCCTACGACATGATAGGCTACCAGGGCCTCCTAGGGCTTCTAGAGAATGTTAAGAGCGTCGCTCTCAAAGGAGTCGAGATGATTAAGAGGATAAACGGCGCGATAGAGTACATACTAAGGATCGTGAACAACACCGTCGAGATGAGCAAGTACAAGCCAATACTACTAAGCACTCTCCACGTGTACAGCTTAGGAGGGAACGAGATACCTAGCGCGGGTATCCTGGCTAAGCTTGCAGGCTCTAGCGGCGAGAACCTCCTCCTACCCATCGACGCGGTAGAGTCCAACGTGACCGGAGGCGCAGTGCTATACACGACGCCGTACAGTACGCTGACGTTCATACTCCAGATTATTACTGGGGCGGAAACGGGAGAGTACCCCAACATAGCTGTGAGCATCCAGGACGCACTACTCTATGTGGCTGCTTGGACCAACTTCATAGCTAGCCTGCTCGGGGATAACGCGCAGGGACTCATAAACGTGTACAACACGCTAATCCAGGTCAGCGGGCAGATAACTCTCACGCTAGGAAAGGTCCAGGAGTGGGTTGAGGTGCCCGGCGTCGACACTCACACTATAATACTGCCCACCGTATCAATCGTGCCTCCCAGCCAGATCTAGTCCCCCCACCTTTTCCAGGAACACTAGGAGATCCCTTATGAACCTCTCAGG
This sequence comes from Desulfurococcales archaeon, assembly GCA_015521185.1. Lineage (GTDB taxonomy): Archaea > Thermoproteota > Thermoprotei_A > Sulfolobales > Acidilobaceae > S143-63. The sequence continues at coordinate 31,014 of WAOS01000050.1, forward strand.
ATTATCGAGATACATGGCGTGGCCCGCGCCCTCGTAAACAACGAGCTCTGCGCCCAGCTTTTTCGCCAGCCTATCATGAATCGTCCTAGGCACGAAGTCCCTGGCCCCTCGTATTATTACAGCTGGAGACCGGACCGCCCTAAGCATCCCCCAGACCGGATCGTCCTCCCTGAGAGCGGGGCTAGCGAGGAACAGGCCCCGCGCGCCATACCGCGCGGCATAGTAGAGCGCTATCCTGCCCCCGAGGCTCGCGCCAACAATGACTGGCCTAGTGTCTCGGAGGAACCTCTCGCTTACTGCTCTGGCGAGCTCCGTGTTGAGCCTCCAATCCCTCGACCTCTTAGTACAGCTAGTGGACCTTCCATAAGGCATATCGGGGGCCGCGTAGCGTATCCCCCTCTCCTCCAGCGCCCCGAGCACCCCGGCCTCCGCCCAGGTCTTCCCGCGGAAGCTATATCCGTGCAAGAGGAGAACAGGAGGGTCCACACCATCCTCATAGAGCACCTGGCACTCTACTCCCCCGACGCCGTGAAGCGCCTCCCGCAAGCCCGCCACCTCCCCCGGTCACTATGAATATACGCACACGATAAATACGGCGGTCCACAACCTAGTCGACACGAGCCACACGTTCTAGTGCGAGGTGACTGGCCGTGCCGGAAGATATCCTTGAGAAGCTTAGGGAGATAGCAGAGAAGGGTGTAGAGGAGGAGAAGAAGTATGCAGAGCGCCTCCGCAGCCTTGCGAGCAGGATAAAGCACCCGGTCCTACAGGCTCTATTCCTAGCCATAGCCCACGATAGCGAGAAGCACAGTCTCATCCTTGACGCGATAAGGAAGTATCTAAGCAGTGAGAGGCCCCTCCTCTCCAAGGAGGAGCTAGAGGAGATAAGGAAGGAGATAAAGGAGCACGTAAAGGAGGAGGCGGAGGCGATAAAAGAGCTTACAGAGCTCCTAGATAAAGTCGAAGACCCCGCCCTCAAGCTCCTAATAAGTGCGATGCTAGCAGACGAGAGAACCCATCACGAGCTCCTGGCCAACATACAGAAGATCATAGC
>WAOS01000051.1 GCA_015521185.1 Desulfurococcales archaeon
ACCCCGACGGGCATGAGCATAGACTCCAGGAATATATACGCTGGAGGGGCTACCGAGTAATAGCTTGAATAGCCCCGATAGGACGACCGTGCCCCGCCTAGAGAAGCTCCGGGGCATGGCTGCCCCGCTAGTGGGGTGACAGTGTTGGTCAGATACGAGATTAGGTGGCACGGAAGAGGCGGCCAGGGAGCCGTTACTGCAAGCATGATCCTAGCTATGGCCGCCGTGTACCAGGGGAAGTATGCCCAGGCTTTCCCGGAGTTCGGCGCCGAGAGGCGTGGGGCGCCCGTTAAGGCGTACACTAGGATAGATGATAAGCCGATCCTAACCAGGGCCCCCATCCTCAGGCCGGACATAGTAGTGGTGCTCGACCCGAGCCTCCCGAAGAACCTGTACCTGGCAGGTGCTAAGGAGACTACGATATTCCTGGTCAACACTAAGAGGAGTAGGGAGGAGGTCGCGAGAGACCTCGGCGTTGACCCATCTAGGGTTTACACTGTTGACGCTACCAGAATAGCGCTCGAGACACTCAAGGTGCCAATAGTTAACACTGCTATGGTGGGGGCCCTGGTTGGGGTTGTCCCACTCGTGGATCTCGACTACGTTATCCGGGCCATTCGCGAGACCTTCGGCGGCAGGCTAGCGGAGGCGAATATTCTAGCGGTCCGTAAGGCTTACGAGGCCGTGCGGGCCAGGCCCGTGGAGGTGTAGGAGTGATGGAGGAGAGTCTACCCCCCTACAATAAGCTCCCTCCGGGAGCTGTGGTCCTCAAGCCCGGCAATATGGAGGAGAGGTACACGGGTGACTGGAGAGTCTTCCGCCCCGTGCTGAACCAGGACAAGTGTATCCGCTGCCTCCTATGCTGGGTATTCTGCCCCGACGACGCTTTCGAGATCGTCGAGGAGCCCTACACTACTAAGACTGGGAGGAAGTACAAGTTCAGCCTCAAGATAGACTATTACCACTGCAAGGGATGCGGTATTTGCGTTGAGGAGTGCCCGGTCAACGCTATAGACTTCGTGGAGGAGGTGAAGTAGGCATGGCTCTCCAGTCGGAGATAAAGTGGAAGAGGCTCCCCCTAAGCAGTAACTACGCGGTTGCATACGCGGTAAAGGATCTCGACGTTGACGTCGTCGCTGCATATCCTATAACGCCTCAGACTACGGTTGTCGAGAAGATAGCAGAGTTTATCGCTAACGGCGAGCTAGACGCTGAGATGATTCACGTCGAGAGCGAGCACAGCGCTCTCAGCGCTGTCGCGGGCGCGAGCGCGGCGGGCGCGAGAGCCTTCACAGCCACGGCTAGCCAGGGATTAGAGCTTATGCACGAGGTCCTCCACATCGTGAGCGGCCTCAGGCTCCCCGTAGTAATGACTGTCGCTACCAGAGCCCTCAGCGCCCCAATAAGCATTTGGAACGACTACAGCGATCTCATGAATACCCGGGACACTAGCTGGATAACCCTGATAGCTAGCTCGGCACAGGAGGTATACGACTCTGTTGTCGAGGCCTTCAGGATAGCCGAGGACCCAGATATACTTCTTCCAGTAATGGTCGCCTATGACGGGTACGTGATGAGCCACACCTACGAGCCCGTGCTTGTGCCCGAGGACCCGGAGCCGGTCCGCCGGTTCGCCCCGAAGAACTATGACAGGATTAAGCTGGATCCCGACCGGCCCGTGACGTTCGGCACGATAGCAGACCCGAACTGGTACTACGAGTTCAAGTATCAGCAGGTAGAGGCTATGAAGAGGGCTCTGGAGAAGATACGCGGCGTAGACGATGAGTTCGCCCGCGTCTTCGGAAGGAAGTACGGCTATGTGGAGACGTGCTGCACTGAGGACGCTAGGGTCGTGTTTCTAACCTACGGCGGCATCTACGGGACCTTCGTAGAGGCGATACGCTCCATGAACGGTGACGGCGTCAAGGTGGGGGCGGCCAGGCTAAGGCTCTGGAGGCCGTTCCCAGTTGAGGATGTTGCTAAGGCTGTGAGCGGGGCTGACCTCGTGGTTGTTGTTGATAGGGCTATAAG
>WAOS01000052.1 GCA_015521185.1 Desulfurococcales archaeon
ATCTATGGCTCCCCTCGTGCCGATTATTGCTATGCTAGTCCCATTGCAATCGTAGATCCTGTATTCATCGCTAAGCCAGTCAACGTAGGGATAAGCCCTCCTGTACTCGTCCTCTCTGTCGTGATACTCTTCGTTGCCGAAAACGGCCACTAGCTTAGAGCCGGGAAATTTTTGTCGGACAGCGTCGAACACGGGCTTCGCAGCCTCGACCCTACCCCTATCAACTATGTCTCCCGCGAGAAGAAATAGGCAAGCCTCTCCCTTCTCGGGCAGTGACGAGACGAGGAGGCTCAGGTATCTAGGACTGTGGACGTCGCTAGTAGCATAAATCTGGGGAGGGCCTCGGCTCTGCAAAGGGTCAGCACCCCACTACTAGGCTAAGACTGCCCATCGCTCCTCACCGGCCCCCCGTACTTGACTCCCTTTTATCGTTGCAAGTCTTTTCACTCTTCTCTTCGATAACCACGCTGTATCTCGGCTTTGACTCGACAAGGTGAACGTCGAGCTGGGGGTACGGAATCGTTATCCCCACCTTCTCGAGCACGTCCTTTAGCCCCGTCTGCAGGCTCATCTTAGCCGGATACCACAGCCTCGTCGGGGTCCAGCACCTGACTCTTAGGATTATACCGCTATCCCCATAAGCGTCCACATAGACCTCTGGAGCCGGCTTGAGAAGGCAGTAGGGACTCTCTCCTATGAACTCCATTATCGCTTGTATAGCGGTTTTCAGATCGCTCTGGTAGTGTATGCTGACGGAGAAGTCTATCCTCCTAGCCCTAGTCCTCGAGAAGTTCGCTATCACAGCGTCGAATACCTTCTTGTTAGGTATTCTAACGAGGTGCCCGTCCCAGGTTCGTATAAGAGTGCTGAGAACGCGTATGTCGATTACTTCGCCCGTGATCCCCTCGAGCTCTACAGGGTCGCCCACTCGAATGGGCTGCTCCATCAAGAGGAATAGGCCGCTTATTACGTCGCTGAGCGTGTTCTGCGCTGCAAGGCCTACGACTATGCTCGCTAGCCCGCCTGCCACGAGGAGGCTCCCGAGATCTATTCCGAAGGGCTTGAGCGCTGCCACGGCCGCCGTGAATATGATGCTGTAGAACGTGACGTTCTCCAATGGCTTGTAAACGTGTTGGGGGAGCCTCTGGGAGAGCGATCTTCTCATGTTAGTTCTTACAAGTAGTGCTACTAGGACTCCGGCCCCCAGTATAAGGGCGGCCATAAGTGCGTCCTTGATCTCGCTGCCCAGAGTGTTTACTAGCCCGCCGATTTCAAGTAGGGCCAAAGCCTCCACCCCCGCTCTACGCTCACAGCTGTCTGGGTGAGGCTCATAACCCTACCATGCTGCCCGTAGGGTGGCCCGCGGACCGGTTCGAGCCCGGGAAGAGGAGGGTCCCTAGTAGTCCTCGTATCTATGAGCAAGGGGGAGATGGATGCGGTGACAAGGCTGAGATAGAGCTCGTCGTGTTTGTCCCTGTAGATTGACGCTCCCGCCGCGTTAAAGGGTATTCCCTCCACAGCGTCCGCGCCCTTATCTACCTTAATCCTCACCCGCGCTGAGCACTCACCCCCGATATCCTCCGGGCGCCACGCTACAGGGCTGGGAGCGTTCCTAGCTATGACTCCCTCCGTAAGGCTACCCACGAGCCTATACTTCGCCTTGCTGGTCGCTAGCCTAGCAATTGATCTGCCCTTCTTGATAATCTCAATATCGAGGGGAACAGCCGCCCAGATTGAGGATCCTCTCTCTAGGAAGACCCTACGGGCAAAGTCGATGTAGACTACCTGCGTAATTGTGAAGGGCCTGAGAATGGGGGGTGCTGGCAGGATAACCAGGGGAGTTCTAACCTCGATAGTGCTACATCCGTACGGATCACAGGCTTCGAGTGTTCGAGAGTCGTCCTCGTATCTTACTCTAGCGTTGCAGAAGAGCCACTCTCCGCTCTCCCGAATAGCCACGTGGCCCTCCTTCATTAGGGCTCCCAACTGTGAGGCCGGGGGATTGAGGAGATATTAGCTTGCTATGCTGCCTCCTGAGGGCTAGACAATGAGGTTAGCGAGTAGCTTGTTAATAGCGGCTACGAACGAGTATATCACGGCGCTCGCGAGTAGCCTATCGTCGGCGCTGAGCAGCTCCTCCACTATGCCCGCGCACTCTGCGTAGGCGCGCAGGCTCTCGGGAGCGCTCCCGGCCGCTCCCACTAGCGTGTTAGCTGCCCAGGAAATGGTCTCACTCAGAGCGTCACCGCCTAGACAATCTATCATGTCGAACGCATCGAGGCCGGTGTACTCGATACCGTAGAGCGCTGCCTCGTCGAGACCCTCCCTAACAGATAGGAGTATCACGTGGTCGAAAACCTTTACCGCCTCACCGACGAGATCCACGGCCGCGTCCCCATCGCTTACACTTGCAACGACAAGGAAACTCAGAACTTCGTCGACAACAGGATCAAAGCTAGTGAAGGGAAGCCCTGCTCCTACAGTCTTTGAGAGTATATCCTCCACAAGCCACACCCACTCCAGAACTATTACACGCCAGCCCTGGATAATCAAGCCGGCCCGGTAATACCGAGGAAGGATCACCAACAAAAAGGCCTTGAGCAACCCCGGGTAGTCTAGTGGGAGAGCTTATGCCGGGTAGGAGAAGAAAGTTTAAGGTGAAGGTGCGGAGATACGAGTTCACCACGCTGAGAATCGGCAATGTGGAGCTAGAAGTGCTCCAGCGCGTCTCCGAGGACGAAATAGAAGAGCTAGCATCCACACCTCTCGATGCACTGATAAGCGAGGTCGAACGGCTCAGCTCCAGAGAAAGCGAGCATGTTTTCGAGGTCGAGGTATCCGATGGGACACGCCACATAATCGGTGGGATGCCAAGCGGCGAAGAAAGACTCATGCTATTCCCGAGACCGGCGAGGCTCCGCGCGGTGAGTATTGTCAAGATTAGCGATGCTATCGAGAAGGGCATGAGCAGTAGCGCCGCCCTCATAAGGCTGCCGGCCGAGTCGCTGAAGACCAGGAAGATAAGAAAGGAGTTGTACGTATACGAGGGCAGGGTAATTGCTCCGGACGACGTATACCTGATAATTCTTGACACGGACCAAGGAAGGAGGTATGTGAGGGTAACGCCCAAGCCTATAGTCGAGAGCCTCGTGCAACACGTTCTGACTCCTCGCGAACAAGAAGAAGTATCTCACGCGGATGGACGCGGAGAAGGTGGAGATAGTAGCCCCTCCTAGTAAATGGGCCCCTTGAGCATAGGGGACACGCTATCTCGTCTCCGCTAGGTCTCAGGCGAAGGCCGACTATCCTCACAGCCTCTACTATATGAGAGGCTAGGTAGCCCGGCGAGAAATCCTCTGGCTCCACAATTCCTGCGGCTATTCTCGCTACGCCGCTTATCACAGTCTTCTCGAAGCGATCGCCCGTCAAGGCTTCGATTCTCCGCTTCCCGTCAAAAAGGTCCTTACGGGTATATTGGCTTGAGCCTTCTCTTGCTGTTCGATATTAGTATAGGCTCGATCACTATATACGATCCTATGAGGCTGCTTCTTATTTTTGGCAAAAGCACTTTTTCTATCTGAAACATTCCCGCTAGATCCTCCATATAAACCTTTATCTTTAGAGGCCTCTCCTCCGGATGTGTACTCTCCTCTATAACAACGCGCTTGATTGTGAGGGCGGACAGCGCATGAATATCCTCCTTACCCTTAGCGTAGGGCAATCTAGCCCTACCCTCGGCCATGTCTGTGGCGTCCGCAACCTTGACAACGCTTGCCTCTAGAGTGAGGGCTTCAACGTCCATTGCGGTAGCATAAATTGCCTGCTGTATTTCGCTTCTGACCATGTACGGGTTGCACTCGTCACCATTGATAACCTGGGCAAGGATTCTATCAATAATATTGGTCGCTAGTATAGCTCCTATAAGCTCGTGCATCCTCCTGTGAACGCTATTACCTATGTCGTGGAGGTATGCTCCCATCAGAACGATAAGCCTAGCACAGTCCATAGTCTTAACGACATTGTGTATAATACTGCTTGGCCTCAGCCCATGCCTGACGAGTATGTCGAAGATCTCGAGGGCGCTCCCAGCAACTATAGCGGCGTGAACAGGGCCGTGATCGTTATACAAGAGTCTTTCGACAGCGTTCACATTGGCCATGCGAAGCAGGCTCTGCACCTCCTTATCGCTCGTTAGAACGTCCCACGCCCTCCGCAGAAGCGGGGTCTTCGAGATATGCTTCTGCACGAGTCTCGGCTCGACGACCACGGATAGGACTATTGCTCATCACCCCCGCACTGCCGGGTCTCGCCCAGAGCCCAAGCTTCATAGTCCCGTAGGACGTCAACCGGTTTGATGGCGACGATCTCGGGCACGGTATAAGGATGCAACTCTCTGATTTTCCTCTTGAGCTCTTTGATCAGGCACCTCTTAGTCTTTATAACTAGCAGGTCTTCCTCGTCCCTCTCAACTTTCCCCTGCCACCAGTAGATGCTCCTAACAGGCCCCACTATGTTAACGCACGCCGCTAGCCTATTATCAACGAGGGACTTAGCCAGATCCTCCGAGGCATTCCTAGGCGCGGTCACTAGCACAATAACTAGCTCGCTCATCCCATACTACACCCCCGTTAGCACTAGCTCTCAAGGGTGGCCAGTGCGACGGCACTGGCGCTCTGGGAAACGCCGGAGGGATTAGATTAGATTGCATTCCACAACATAAAAATCTATGCATTACCCAACAGTTCTCCTCGAAAACGGAGACGATGCAGCATACTTCGGAGAGTCTAGGATCTCCCATATCTCGATAAGTCTATTGTACTTCGAGGTTCTCTCCCCTCTTGCGGGGGCACCAGTCTTTATGAGCCCTGTCTCGAGGGCAACGCTAAGATCTGCGATGAACGGGTCCTCAGTGTCGCCGCTTCTATGGCTAACTATGGCTCGCATGCCATGCCAGTGTGCCTCCCAGACGAAGTCGATTGTTTCGCTTACGGTACCTATCTGGTTCACCTTAACCAGTGCAGCGTTTGTCGCTCTATTATCGATTCCTTTGCGGAGATAGCGCACATTTGTTGTGTAGAGATCGTCTCCTACTATGAGGACTCTGTCCCCGAGCCTCTTCGTTATCATCGAGAACATTTCCCAGTCATCCTCCCAGAAGGGATCCTCAATGTAGACGATTGGATACTCGTCGACGAGACTCTCGTAGTACTCGAGTAGCTCCTCGGCAGTGAGATTCTTGCCATCGACACTGTATACTCTCTCCTTCTCGTCGTAGAACTGGCTCGCCGCAGCGTCCAAGCCTAGGAGGACGTCTGATCCCGGACTGTACCCGGCAGTTCTTACTGCCTCGACGAGGAGGTCCAGAGCCTCCCTCGTAGCGCGGAGGGGCGGGGCGAAGCCTCCTTCGTCCCCAACGTTTACCGCCTGCGGACCGTACTTATCCTTGAGAATTGCTCGAAGACTCCAGTATACTTCGACGCTGATGCGTAGAGCTTCTAGAATACTGTCTGCACCAACAGGTATAATTAGGAACTCCTGGATGCTGAGATCATTCCCGGCGTGGACTCCCCCGTTTATAATGTTGAGGAGCGGCGTCGGCACGAGTTTGCTCTTAGCTCCGCCCAGGTGCTTGAAGAGTTCAACTCCAACACTAGCTGCTCCAGCCCTAGCAACTGCTATACTAGTAGCCGTTGTAAGATTGGCACCTAGCCTAGACTTGTTAGGCGTACCATCCAGGGCTACGAGGAGTGAGTCTACCTCGCGCTGCCTATCGGGCCTCATACCGACTAGTCTAGGGGCAACCTCGCTCTCTAGGAGGGCCAGCACAGTGCTCACTCCACGCCCCAGCCAACGCTCTCCTCCATCACGCTTCTCCACCGCCTCCCTCGTCCCCGTACTGGCGCCGCTAGGAGCCAAGCCGTAGCCTTTCGCACCAGATTCAGTCTCTACGACAACCCTCAGAGTTGGGTGACCCCTACTGTTGAGAGCATAATGCCCCCAAACTCTCGCTATTCTATCCATAAATTGCACCCCGCGTTAGAGAACTTCGAGCTATAACTAGCCCTGGGAGAACCATTAAATCGATACCCTGCCACGCTCCCTCTCTAGGGGGAGGAATAAGCAGGTTCGGGGGCCACGATATTGAAGATACTGATCATCGGCGCGGGTCGAGTCGGCAGCCATCTCGCGAAGCTACTAAGCAGGCTGGGCCACGATATCACTATTGTGGACAAGGACGAGCAGAGAATACTCTCGGTGATGAGTGTCGCTGACGCGGAAGGCCTAGCGCGGGACGTAACGGACCCCTCATTCTTCGAGGAGATAGACTTGTCTCGTTACGACGTAGTTGTCGCAGCAACTGATAGAGACGAGGTTAACCTGTTCGTATCAAGCATAGCGAAACTCTACAATGTTGAGAGAATATTCGTTAGAGCGAAAAACCCGCAAACAGTCACTCTACTTAACATGATAGGAGTCGAGTCCGCAGTGGTCGAGCCTGTAATAGCAGCGAACATTCTCTTCTCTCATATACAGGGCAAGTACGAGATTGTTAACCTAGTCTCAAGCCTGTCGGGGGAATTCTTCCTCGTGGCTGGGGTCATTAAGGAGACTAGCCGACTCAGGGGGAAACTATTAACACACGCCATACGGGAGGGCTTGATACCCCCGGAGATCCGAGTGCTAGCCGTTTTCGATGGCGAGAGATTCTATGATATAGACGAGGCCCCCGTGCTAGAGGTAGGCCATATAGTGATTGCACTCGTTACGGAGAGGAGCCTCAAGACATTTAGCGAGTTAGTCTAGGGGGTGCACGTTATGGAGCCTTTAGAGTATCTTCGCGAGATGCAGAGTAACACGTTCCTCGCAAGACTCTTAGAATCCCTATTTATAATAATAGCTGGAATAATTTTTATATATATTATAAAAAAGATATTTGAAAAGATAAGTACGACAGCCGGAGTAGATCCCAGAAGCGTCAACAACATGTACAAACTGATAAAGACAGCAACAACAGTAGTCATATTCTTCCTAGTCATCTACACGCTAACCCAGGCCAGTGTCATAGTTCTCTTCATATTAGGGATAATACTCATAATGATAGCTGCTAGCTGGGAGGTAATCGCTAACGTTGCAGCATACTACGTTGTCCTAATAAACAGGAGAATCGGTAAGGGCGATTACGTAGAGATCGAGTATAAAGATATTAGAATAGCCGGGAGAATACGCGAGATAAACCCCTTCTTCACCATTATAGAGAGCCCCGAAGGAGTCTTCAGCGTGCCAAACCTTGCGCTGCTCAGGTATCCCTCTAAGACGCCGGGACCTACAGGAGAGCTCACAATAAACGTTAGAATATGGGGCGTGGACGACCCGGATACTATTAGGTCAATAGTTCGGCGCCTCGAGGACGAGATAGCAATGCTCAGCAGGCCGATAGTACCCAGCCCGCGGCATCTCCGCGTGCACTTGCTAATCGATGAGCTTTCGAACGATAGCGTGAGCCTCAGAGTGGTTATCCCCTTACCCTCGCGGGAGGTTAACAGGGAGAAGTTCAACAGGCTATTAGAGGACCTAGCAGTGACTCTCAAGGAGACGGGATATTCGTTCTCCATAAGCCTTCCGCCCACAGAAAGCTAAAATCTTGAGAATCCCAAGACGTGAAGGTTGTGGGGGTGCAGTGCAAGCCTTGCCGAGGAAAAAGAAGGACCCGTACGTCTGCCCGAGATGCGGTACTAGGGTTACGGAGCCCGTGAAAACTTGGACACTCGTGTCTCCCATGCCCGACAAGTATGGGAGGATAACCATAACAATCATGGGTAGTTTCGTATGTCCGAACTGCGGTTACAAGTGGAGAGCCGTGATAAAGAAGCTGAAGGAGGGAGGTCACCCGCCGGCTGAGAGAGCGGATGAGGAGAAGGAGGAAGGCGAAATTATAGAGATAGACCTGTCCGATCTAGACAATCTAGGGGAGTACGAGGAAGAGGAATAAACTCACTCCCACTCAATAGTTGCCGGCGGCTTACTGGTTATGTCGTAAACTACCCTAGCTACCCCTGGAACCTCGGAAACTATCCTCGACGCAATCCTTTCCAGGAGATCCCAGCTGGGCCTCGCTATGCTGGCAGTCATAGCATCAATGCTCTCCACTAGGCGGACCGCCACGACCCAGCCATACGCCCTCCTATCTCCCCGGACACCGGTCGCCCTGCTCGATGTTAGCACGGCGAAGTACTGCCAGAGGTGCTCTGCTAGGCCGCTGCGCTCAACCTCCTCCCTCACAATACGGTCAGCCTTTCTCACTATTTCGAGCTTATCTCTAGTAATCTCTCCCTCCACCCGAACCGCTAGGCCGGGCCCGGGAACAGGCTGCCTCGAAATGAGGTCTTTGGGGAGGCCAAGCATTACTCCGAGCCTTCGAACCTCGTCTTTGTAGAGCCATCTCAGAGGCTCTATTATTCTCAGTCCCGGCAGACTCCTAGTAGCTACGTTATGGTGAGTCTTGATTCTTTCGGCCCCCGGCATAGCTCCCGACTCAATAATGTCGGGATATATGGTTCCCTGCACTAACGCGCTGGCCCGCGCCCTCTCGGCCTCGCGATGCAGGACTTCAAAGTAGAGCCTCGCTATTACTCTCCTCTTCTTCTCCGGATCTCGAACGCCCCTCAGGGCCTCGAGGAACTCGTCTGAGGCGTCGACCACCCTAACCTTTATACCTATATTCTCGAGGGCCTTAACGCTACTCTCTATCCATCCATGCGGGTGGAAACCATGATCTATCATCACAGGCACAAGCCTTATGCGGGCGAAGCGGTGTACAACTGCGGTCGCGACCGTGCTATCCACCCCGCCGCTAACCGCTGATATAGCTGTCCCTCCTTCGAGACCCTCTATTTGACGCCTGAGATCGTCGATTACTAGCTCTAGGATAGCATTTTCGTTCCAGCCTCTTGAAAGCCCGGCTATCCTACTAGCCCAGTTATCGAGTACCTCTCTGCCATATTGCGAGTGATGGACTTCTGGGTGCCACTGCACACCGTACACGTTCCCCAGCTTGAACGCGGCAACAGGACTACCCTCGCTAACCGCTAGAACCTTAGCACCCGGCGGTGGGCGTATAACCGCGTCATTATGACTCATCCACACGCTTATGCTGTCCTCCGTGACACCGTAGAATAGTGGGTCCATGCTCGTGATCCTCACAATAGTCCTCCCGAACTCTGGTCTGGGACTCGGACCGACGACGCCCCCAAGCTCCTGGGCGAGTAGCTGGTGGCCATAGCATATGCCAAGCACAGGCTTCCCGGTTCGGACCGCCTCTCTGGCCACACTACTATGGCGCTCCTCCCACACGCTCAGAGGGCCACCACTCAGTATGAGCGCCGAGCTCTCCCTGATAATCCTAAGCAGCTCGTCGTTACGCGTAGACTCAACCGGGTAGTGATAGACTAAATAGCCGAGCTCCCTCATCCTCCTAGCAATCAGATGCCCGTACTGCCCCCCAAAGTCTAGCACTGAGACCACATGCCTCTCCAAGCAGGCCAGCCCCCCAGAGGTGCTACCACTCCTCGGGACAATACGTTCTCTCGACCGAGAGATTTATCCTCCCACGAGCACCTAGGGGCGAGTACCAGTGATTCAAACAGGTGAAGTCTCGTGGTTCTATACACTAAACCCCCGACAGTCGAGAAGGTCGAGAAAGCGCTCGAGCACAGGGGCTGGATTATCGCTGCGGTCCCCCAGAAAGGGGGTAAACCCTTCATAGCGGGAGTGTTGAAGAGCCTCGACGAAAAGCTGGGGCTAGGCCTAGATAGCCTAGTAAGTTCTGGAAGGTTCGCCGGTAAGAAGGGAGAGCTCCTGGAGATACCGCGAGGAGAAACCAATGTCATCCTTGTCGGCCTGGGAGAAGATCCCGACGCGGAGACCGTTAGGAGGGCGTATGCTAAGGCTATAAAGAAGGTTGTTAACAGCGCGGAAGAGGTGCTAATCCTCGTTAGCCAGCTAGACGAGGGCCTCCGCATGGATGCCCTGGTTGGCGCCCTTCTAGGCGCGTACGCCTTGGAAGCGTTTAAGACCGAGAAGAAGAGGAAGCTCTCAAAAATATTCATCGACTCATCTGCGAACGAGAGGGAGGCTCTAGCGATAGCTGAGGGAGTGTATCTTGCCAGGGATGTAGCGAATGCTCCCCCGAACCACGTGTATCCGGAGGCTCTCGCTGCTAAGGTCGAGAGCGTATTCAAGGGTCTCGGCGTTAGCGTTGAGGTGAAGAGATATGACGATCTCGTGAAGGAGGGGTTCGGCGGGATAGTAAATGTTGGCAAGGGAAGCGCTAGGAAGCCGCTCCTCATAATACTAAAGTATGGTAAGAAGGAGAAGCCCTCTCTAGCTCTCGTAGGTAAAACAGTCGTGTTCGATGCTGGAGGGATAAACCTCAAGCCTAGTCACAGCCTCTTCGCCATGAGGCACGACAAGGCTGGAGGCGCGGCCGTACTAGGAGCAGTCTACACTATCGCTAAGATGGGCTTACCCATAGACCTAGTAGCACTCATACCTGCAGCGATCAACGTTCCGAGCGGAGAAAGCTACCTCCCCAGCGATGTCATCCGCCTCTGGGACGGCACTTGGGTGGAGGTCGGAAACACGGATGCGGAGGGGAGGCTAACGCTTGCAGATGCCATCGCGTACGCAGCAAAGCACTTCGACGCTGACACTATCATAACAATGGCTACCCTAACCGGGAGCATAGTGGCCGCGCTAGGCAGCCTAATCGCCGGGCTCTTCACGTCCGACGACTCTCTAAAGGAGAAGATGCTTGAAGCCAGTAGGAGGAGCGGAGACAAGTTATGGCCAATGCCGCTCGAGGACGACTATAGAAGCCTCCTGGCAAAATCGGCTAAGCTAGGGGACGTAAATAACGTGGCTGTTAGATGGGGTGACGCGATATACGCGGCACTCTTCCTAGAGAGGTTTAGCCATGGGAAGAAGTTCGTGCACATAGACATGGCAGGCCCCGGGATAGGCGCTGATCCTCCCGTTACGCCGCCAGACTACTGGCCGCGTGGTGCTCCCGGCTATGGGGCGAGGCTCATCTACGAGCTCGCAAAGATACTCAGCTCGAAAAACTAGTCCTCCCCCTATTTTCCGTAGTAGCGTTAAATCCTCGAGCCCATAATTGTCTGCATCTCGGGTGTTAAGCGTTGAGGGGATCCGAGCTGCTGGAGAGGTGCAAGCCAATAATAGGAGTGGTACACCTCCCACCCCTGCCCGGAAGCCCGGGGTACGGTAGGAGGCCGTACCCGCTCCCATACGGGCCCAAGTATACTTTCAACGATATCATCGAGTATGCTATCGAGGAGGCTAAGAAGTATGAGTCCGCCGGCTTCGACGGCGTTATAATCGAGAACTACGGGGACAAGCCCTACAGTATTACCCCTCCCCCGGAGAGCGTTGCAGCAATAAGTATCATAGCTAGGGAGGTCGCCAAGAACATCAGCATAGCGCTCGGCATTAGCCTCCTCAGAAACGCTCCCCACCTAGCACTAGCCGCCGCTCATATGAGCGGGGCTTCAATCATCAGGGCCAACAGCCTGTGCGAGGTCCGCGTTAGCCCAGAGGGCATTATGATGCCGGCCGCGAGGGACCTGGCGGAGAAGGCGGCATACCTAGGGTTGTACGACTCTCTCATAAAGGGCGACATAATTGTTATTGCGGATGTAGACGTAAAGCATAGCGCCCCGCTGGGAAGCTGGGACCCGATCGCGGTAGTCGAGGAGTGCCAGGATAGAGCCGGGATACCGGTCCGAGCCATAGCGGTGACAGGGCCGCGAACAGGGGTCCAGCCTAGCCAGGAGTATCTCGACAACATATCAAGTAGCGCCAGGCGCCTCGGCATCTCAGTATTCGTCGGTAGCGGGGTTACAAGCGAGATAATCCCCCAGCTCTGGCGCAGCGCAGACGGTTTCATAGTGGGCACGGCCGCTAAGCTGGGAGGAAAGACGGAGAACGTTGTTAGCCTGGAGAGGGCTAAGCGGATCGCCCAGATGGTTGAGCGCTACAGAAAAGTCTGGCCATGCGCACAGTTCAGGGGGGAGTGACGAGGAGAACCCGGACTGCCAGAGCCTCGGGAACCGAGTTTCCCGGGGCTGTGAAGAGTCCTAGTCCATCCGACCCCTCTACTCTATTATCTCGGGAGGGATCCTCACCCTAGAGATCGACCCGGCTATAACCGTGGCTATCAGAGCGCTCGTAATTATGCTCCCAGCCAGGTCATGGCTTAGAACACCTGTGGCCTCACCTGTGAACGCTATGATTGTTGACACAGTCAGCCTTGCCCCGAAGACTGTGGTTAGCCTCATGCGAACGCGTCTAGCCATCAGGGCTCTTAGCGCTAAGTGCGTGCCCAGCACCTTCGTCGGCATGGTGATCAAGAGTAGTAGGATGCTTAGCTCCGCGTAAAGCAACAAGTTGCGGGGCGCCGCGTGGAGTCCCGCGTCAACGAAAAATATTGGGGCTAGCATACCGAAGGTAAGCCCTGATACCTTGCTCTCAAGGTCTCTATCGCCGATAACGGTATTTCTCGTGGCCACCCCGAGGAGGAAGGCAAACAGTATCGCGTGGACGCCGACGCTCTCGCTTACAAGGGCAGCGCTAATGAGGAAAGCTATGATTAGGCGGAGCTCGATCTCGTTCTCCCCTCCAGCCGCCCACTCGAGCAGCCTAGCAAGAGCGTAGACCGCGATAGCTAGGCCGGCGAAATACACCATTACGTGCAGCGTGATGCCAGTGATCACCGCGACAAACGCGAGTATGCTAGTCACGTCCGCGACCATCGCAACCGCTATTATTACCTGGCCCAGAGGCCTACGCACAAGCCCCGACTGCCTTATTATAGCGTATACCACGGCCACACTTGTAGTGGCCGTCCCTATACTAGCAAGAAGGGCCTCCTCAGAGCCGTATCCCAGGGCTCTAACAGCTAGATAAGCCGGGATAGCAGGGGCCGCGAAGCTCACGAGCCCCCCGATCAGGCTGGGGAGCAGATGTTTTCGGAGCAGGTGGGGGTCAATTTCGAGGCCAGCCACATACATTATGAACACGCTACCTATCAAGCCGAGCAGTTCAAGGCTGGGAACAGGTGTGAGACCAGCTACCCCAGCGAGAGTTCCGAGAACTAGCTCCACAACAGCCGCCGCTAAACCCAGAGCCTCGGCCAGAAGGCTACTCGAGGCAAGGAGGATCGCCACACTGCTGAGAACATACAAGTCCCTCTCGCCGCTGAACAGCCCCGAGAACTTGGGAGCCGTAACTATGACCAGTATCCCCATCGTGAGGCCCAGTAGAAGCCTGACCCGGCACTCTCTCTTCCTAGACAGCGACGAGCCCAGATCGTGCACCCTCCCCTCTCAGGGTGGTGCGGGGGGTGGGATTTGAACCCACGCAGGCCTACGCCATCGGGTCCTGAGCCCGACCCCCCAGCCCCACGCGTAAATGCAAGTATGTCTCGGGGTAATAACTCCAACGCTGGAGTTTTGAAGCAACCTCGGGTAAAGCACCTTTCTCAATTCCTGGCTTGGTGCAGGGAGAGGGCCAGCCCTGAGACCTGCAGCCAGTACGAGAGGTACCTGGCCAGGCCTCTGAACCCGAACAATAGGTGGAGCGTGACAGCATGGAAGCGTTACTACCGCTTCCTTTGCGAGGAGAAGGGGGACAAGAGGGCCTGCGAGGAGTTCTCTAAGATAAGGAGTAAGAGGAGTGGGAGCGACCTCTGGGTGCCCCCAGACTCAGAGATCAGAAGAGCCCTGGAGAGCCCCCTAGGCTGGCTCTACAGCCTGCTAATCCAGTCTGGCCTACGGTTCTCCGAGCTCGTGCGGATACTCGAGGAAGCCGATAGGCTGGAGTGGTATGACGGAGAAGGATACTCGAGGGTGCTACTCGCATGGAAAAGAGGGAGCAAGAGGGCCTTCTGGGGATATTTCCTGCAGCGGGTAGAGCCCAGGCCTGTAAGCCCTGATAGGCTGCAGGACATGAGGCAGGCCCTAGGCCTTCCAGGATTCAAGTACATGAGGAAGTGGGCGGCCACGAAGATGTATGAGGCTGGCTGCGGAGAGGCCGAAGTAGACTTCATACAGGGTAGAACGCCCGACTCGGTGCTTAGGAAGCACTATCTGATGATAATAGGAAAAGCGGATGAGTGTTACAAAAGGTATGCGGCGTGGCTCAGGGGCTGGCTAGTAGAGCTCTAGTCGGCGCAGAACCCGTTCGCACTGCACTTCTGGTATACTACCGTTATTTTTGCTCTACTCAATATTAATATTATGA
>WAOS01000053.1 GCA_015521185.1 Desulfurococcales archaeon
CCATCCTACGCCCGGAGTCCCCGCCCGAGGAAGACTTCTACTTGTGGCTCGGCTACGACCTCTCTAGGCCTGTGCCTAGAGAGATCTATCTCTCCCTCGGAGACGTTGAGGGGCACATCGGGGTTTTCGGGTCGACGGGCTCAGGCAAGAGCACCACTCTTCAGGCAATAGCAAGCCGCGTCCCCGGGATGGATGTCGTGGTTCTCGACTGGACAGGCGAGCATGCCCGCGCGCTGGCCGGGAGGGGCTTCCTAGTCCTGGACCCTAGGGAGGAGGGGGGCTTCGACGTGGTTAGATGCTCGGGCGGCAGCTGGGAGGAGGCGCTCGAGATGCTCTCGAGAGCCCTAGAGCTCACGGAGCCGCAGGCCTATTTGGCTGAGCAGATTCTCCGCTCGGGGGCAAACAGTGTTAGAGGCATGTATGAGATGATCGCCGACATTCCCGAGGAGTCGAAGTGGGACAAGGAGGTCAAGAGGGGTCTCGCGAGACGCCTAGGGACCCTCCTCCGAAGCGCAGGAGCCGCCCTAGGAGGTGACCACTGCTTCGCCCCTAGGGGGCGCGTTGTGCTGGACCTCTCGGGAATCCTGGAAACGTTCTCTAGGAGGGCGCTTGCCAATCTCGTGATATCGACCCTGTTCCTACGGGCTAGGAGTGGGGGCTCTGGGAGGATCCTCCTAGTCGTCGATGAGGCCCACAATATTGTTTCTGGTGATGGTAGGGATGTTATGAACGCTGTCCTAGCCGAGTCTAGGAAGTTCGGGTTGCACGTCGCTTATGCTACCCAGAGCCCCTCCCTGATGGGAGACCTAGCACTCCTCAACACGAACACGAAGATAGTTCACGCGATTAAGTCGCAGAGGGATAAGAGGGCGATCATAGACGCGCTGGGGCTCGGAGAGGATTGGATGGTGAGGCTGGACAAGCTGGGGAGGGGGGTCGCTCTGCTCCAGTCGCCCTCACACCCCGAGCCTATACTTGTCAGTATCCAGCCTTAGGCTGAGCTTCGTGACTAGCTCTGCTACCTCGCTGAGGCTCAGCCAGTCAATGGATATCCCTGTCCTCCACTTGAGTAGCTTCTCCAAAACTTTGGAGGCCGACTCTCTCGGGGTTTTGGCGGTCGTGTCGACCTCCACGACATCATGAGAGATTTCTAGGATCTCCTCTGCTACCTCGTTGAACGCCTCGGCAAGAACGTTCTCTATAATCTTCTCCTCTGGCCACCCCTTCTCGCGGAGTCTACCCTCGAGCTCTTGGGGGTGAGTTCTGAGGAGTACTATTGCGAGGACGACGTCCTCGAGCGCTTCATACCACTCTCTCGGGAAGACTGTCTCCAGAATGATGCACCCTCTAGCCGCCCGCTCCCGCAGGGAGGCTGCGGCCCTTTCTATGCCTGCCTTCGTTGCTAGCAGGGTGTGACGCCCCGTCGGGTCTCTCACTGCGCCTCCAACTTTCTGAAGCTCTATTGTAGCGTTAGTATGAGTGCACCCGAGATAGCTTGCTAGGAGTTTTGCGACGCTTGTCTTCCCCGTGCCTGGGGTGCCGGCGATAATCAAGACATACATAGTTTACACCGGAGGGTTTGAAGGACGTTGTTTGGCTAAGGGAAATATGGGTTAGGAGGGCTTCTTAGTCGGGTTACTTCTCCTTCTGCTCCTTCTCCTCGGTCTTCCTAGCGGCGATTACGTCGTCGATCCTCAGTATCAGGGTCGCAGCCTCGGTGCCCGCCTTGAAGGCGTTGCTCTTGACGCGGACGGGCTCGATCACGCCCTTCTCCATCATGTCGACTATCTCGCCAGTGTTCACGTCGATACCAGCCCACACCTTGCCCTCCTCGTGGGCACTCCTCAGCTTCATCAGTATCTCTACCGGGTCGAGGCCAGCGTTGTACGCTAGTATCTGCGGGAGGCTCTCGAGGGCGCGAATGAACGCTTCGATTGCCAGCTGCTCCTTGCCGGGGACGCTCTTGGCGAACTCCCTGAGCTTCCTGGCGACCTCGGTCTCGGTAGCGCCGCCGCCAGCCACTATCTTGCCGTCCATCACGGCGTCCGCGACAGCGCTGAGGGCGTCGTGGAGGGCCCTGTCAGCCTCCTCTACTAGCCTCTCGAAGCCTCCGCGGATTAGTATGGTCACGCTCTTGCTGTCCTTGGTGCCCTCGATGAATATCATCTTGTCTTCTCCGACCTTTCTCTCCTCTACTAGCTCGGCGTAGCCTAGGTCCTCGGGCTTGAGATCGTCGATGTTGGTCACTATGTTAGCGCCGGTGGCCCTCGCGATCTTCTCAATATCGCTCCTCTTAACCCTCCTCACAGCCATAATCCCATGCTTCGCAAGGAAGTGCTGGGCGACCTCGTCGATACCCTTCTGAGTAATCACAACGTTCGCTCCGGTCTTGGCGATCTTCTCCACCTTCTCGGCTAGTATCCTCTCCTGCTTCTCGAGGAGCCTCTTGATGTGCTCGGGGCTCGTGAGGCTTATCTCTAGGTCGATCTCGGGCTTCTCTATCTCTAGGGGTGCGTCTAGCACCGCGATCTTAGCGTTCTCGACCCTCTTGGGCATGTCGGGGTGGACTACCTCCTTGTCGAGGACGATGCCCTTTATTAGCTTGGTGTCCATGAGGCTGCCTCCGTGCTTCTTAATTATCTGGATGTTGTTTAGATCAACATACCTCTTGCCGTCCCTCTCCTCGGTTATGCTGCGGACCGCCTCGACAGCTATCTCTGCGAAGTAGTCAGCAGCCTCGCCGACTGCCTTGCTGTTCAGGCTGGTCAGGGCGATCTTCTTGAGTATCTCAGTGTCGTTGACGTCGATGGGCTTCGCAATCTCGTTAATTATCTCGACAGCCTTCTCGAGAGCCTTCTTGTAGCCCTCGACTATGATGGTCGGGTGGATGTTGCTCGCCAGGAGCTTCTCGCCCTCCTTGAGGAGCTCTCCAGCGAATATCACGCTGGTCTTGGTGCCGTCGCCGGCCTCCTCATCCTGGCCCTTGGCTATCTGCACGAGCATCTTGGCCGCGGGGTGCTGTATGTCTAGCTTGTCGAGGATAGTGGCGCCATCGTTGGTAATGGTTATGTCGCCTAGGCTATCGACGAGCATCTTATCCATTCCCTTGGGACCGTATGTGGTCTTGAGGATCTCGGCTATGGCGCGGACCGCCATTATGTTGGAACGGACCGCCTCCTTACCATAGCTCCTAGAAGTGCCCTCCTTGAGTATGATTACTGGGACTCCCATGGTCTCCAGGGGTAGCGCTGCCATGTCTGTTCACCCTTCCTCCTTCCAGCTCCGCTCTTCATAGCGGGATTACTTCTATATAAATCTTTCCCGCGGGCAGGGGACAATCCTAATAAGTCCCAGTAATATCCCCCGGGCTAGCACCAGGGTGCACGGGAAAATGGGCAAGGTAAGGACCACTGTGGTGAAGCGGACCGCCAGGAAGCTACTCGAGAAATACCCCGACTTGTTCACCGGAGACTTTGAACATAACAAGAAGCTTGTATCCCTCCTAGTCGAGCTGAAAAGCAAGAAGCTTAGAAACCAGATAGCGGGCTATATCACGCATCTAGTCAATAGGAGGAGGAAGATGGAGGAGCGCGCGGCCGCCTAAATCGCACCTTCTGAACCGCGAATTAATTCCCCGGGTAGACTCCTTATCATCGCGGTGAACGAGCGTATGGCCCGAGTCCGGCTTCTAGCAAGTCTACGCGAAATAGTCGGGTCTCCCGAGGTAGAGGTTGAGGGGGAGACCCTGGAGGAGGTACTTGGTAGCCTCCTCAGAGAGTATCCGGGGCTCGAGCAAGTGATAGACAAGGATACCATGAGGCCTCGGCCCGGCTACATAATGTTTGTTGACGGTGTCGACATTAGGCTGATTAGTAGTGGTAAGACGAGGGTTAGCGAAATCGTTATCCTCCCGGTTAACCACGGTGGAGAGGTCCCGGAGAAGCTAGAGATAATGCATGTATCCTGGGAGGAAATAGAGAGAATAATCGAGGATATAGCGTCGAAGATACGCTCGTCGTATAATCCCGAAGTTATCGTGGCTATAATTCGCGGGGGGCTAGTGCCGGCTAGGCTACTATCCGATCACCTAGGCGTAGACGATATACTCACTCTCGAGATTAAGCTCTACGAGGGCATAGGAGTTAGGGGGCGACGACCATATCTTAGGCAGCCACTAACGGGCGAGATCAGGGGTAAGCGTGTGCTACTCGTCGATGACATAAGCGATACAGGCCTTACCCTGCAGCTAGCGCAGGAGATAGTTAGCTTCTACTTGCCCGAGGAGGTGAAGACTGCTGCGCTCTACATCAAGCCATGGACTAGTTTCGTCACCGACTATTACGGCGGGGTGACCGACAAGTGGGTGGTGTTCCCGTGGGAGAAGAAGGAGTTCCAGAGGCTCATGGAGGAGAGCCAGTAAGGATCGGCATTGTCCTTCTCAAACTGCATCGAGAGCTCGAGCCGAAGAGGTTTGCTGAGGAGTGCGCTGTGGCGCGGCCCGGGCTTGTGGTGGCGGGCTTACCGTCTCGCTACGAGGGGCTTGTGAGCATGTGCACGGCGGCCACGGCATACTTGTACACTTCGGAGGACGTGGTGAGCGGGAGCAGGGTGAGGAACATTGGGCTGCTCTACCTCATGAATCTCCTCGGGAAGAAGCAGCTCAGGGACGTTGTAGAAGAACTAGATAGTATCGGGCTAGTCCTAGTTGTCGGGCTGGGCGCGGACGAAGCGGCGAAAACCCTCTCGGGGAAGTGTGGAGCTACGGCTGTGCCTGTAGGGGGATGCAACACTGGATGGCTTCTCCAAATGGCTGAGGCGAGGGTGAGGAGGTACTCGGCCTAAAAGTAGTGGTTAACTACCCCTGGGATCCTGGGGGCGTAGCCGGATATCTCAGTCACCGGGCGCTCCAGGGACTCGGCTATCTTTAGGAGGCCTTCAAGCGCATCCTCGGGCTCGCGATACTCTATAACTAGCTTATCCCTGGAACGCTTCCTATGGTTATAGGGCCTGACCATAAGGGTTCCCTCCTCGACCTCCTTCTTACCGATGTATACGAGCACCGCGGGCTTTACTGTGGTCTCCGCCTTGCGGACGTCCCTCGATATACTCACCTTCGTAGTATCTATAATGCCTGCCCGCAGACCATTCCTCACCAGGCCCTCGAGGAGACGTTCCGCTAGACCACTTATCTTGGCGTCAGTCTCCGCGTCACCAGTAAGTATCTTGACAATCGCGAACTGTACGGGGGCTAACACGAATGGGAGCCTACCCTTGTAGTAGTCGAGATATACTCCGAGGAACCTCTCGATAGAGCCCAGTAGTGCCCTGTGAATTATGTAGATATCCTCTATTCCGTAGATCTCCTTCACGAGTTCGTAGAGGCGGAACCTCTTGGGCAGGTTAAAGTCGAACTGTATAGTCCCAAGCTGCCACTCCTTCTCGATATTGCCCTCGACGACTTTCATAACTATATCAATCTTTGGCCCGTAAAACGCTGCCTCGCCCTCCTCCTTGTAATACCTGACTCCGTACTTATCCGCTATCATCCTCGCGGCTTCCTCAAGGATTGACTCGGCTTTCTCCCACTGCTCCCGTGTTCCCATAAACTCCTTCCCTATCTCGTCCCTCTTCGACAAGCTGAGCCTGAGGAACACGGTTTCCCCCGTTATCTCTAGGTGGAAGAGGTTCTCCATGAGTATCTTCATTTCCTCGAAAACGTTGTAGACTACCTCTACGGCCTGCTCTCCAGGGGTTATGATGTGGGCGTCGTCCTGGGTGAAGCCTCGTACGCGTAGGAGGCCATATATGGAGCCGCTGGGCTCGTACCTGTGGACCCTCCCCGCCTCGAAGACCTTGAAGGGGAGGGGCACCTTGTTCCTGTACCTCGCGAGCTCGTGCATGAAGAGGAGTATGTGGTAGGGGCAGTTCATGGGTTTTATCGCGAAGTCGTGGTCCTCTATCTTGAATAGGTACATGTTTTGCCTGTAGAACTCTAGGTGGCCGCTAACCTTGTAGAGTAGAGCGTTAGCTATCATAGGGGTCTCAACCACGTAGTAGCCTCTCCTAGCGTGGAATCTAGCGAGGATATCGATGAGGGCGTACCTATAGTAGCCGCCGCCCAGGCTGAATAGTGGGACTCCGGCGCCAGTGAAACTCGCGAACTCCCTGTCGAGCACGGGGACTCGTGACTCTGGCTTCACCGCTATGTCGAGCTCGTACGCGTAGTCCATATGTGTCTTCTCCTGTCCCATTTCCCTGGCACCCTTCCCGGACAAGGCGGTCCGCACGCTCCAGGATACACTTGTCCTGCCAGCGTTTAATCCTTCGCGGGCTCAGCGAGGGTGACATACGCCCACGGGCCCTGCCCCTCAGGCGGGGGGCAGGGCCTAGGCTGCCGTCACCACTCATCATAGCCCACTAGCTCTCAAGCGCCCATGGGGGTCTTGCTTGTCAGTGGGTATAAAGGCTGGGCTTCGGACCGCGCTGATTAATGCTCTGCTTGGGCTTAGCGTAATTTACCCTTATTAGGTAGTATATTGGGATATTGGTGGGACTACTTGTATATCTGGTGGCCTCCTAAGGATGTAGTGGAGAACTCCAACGTTTACAAGTTTATGGCTGAGAAGGGGTATCGCAGCTACGAGGAATTTATTCGGGACAGCGTCGAGAGGCACAAGTGGTTTTGGGCTAATCTTCCGGAGTGGCTCGGTGTAGAGTGGTTCCGGGAGCCAAGGGAGACCGTTGACCTTTCCGACGGTCCGGAGTGGGCTAAGTGGTATCGTGGTGCCCTGGTTAATGCCGCGTACAACGTTGTGGATAGGCCTGTGAAGAAAGGTTGCGGGGGCTGTGAGGCGTTTACCTGGGTCGGCGAGGATGGGAGTGTAGTTAGTTATACGTACTCGAGACTTCTCGAGGAGGTTGAGAGGTTCGCGGGTTTCCTAGGCGATATTGGTGTTGGGAGGGGGGACGTGGTCGCGATATATGCTCCTATGACGCCGGACTCGGTAGTCGCTATGCTGGGGTCGATGCGTGTTGGGGCTATTGCTAGCCCGATCTTCTCGGGTTTCGCGCCTGCCGCGGTGGCTGAGAGGCTGCGTCTCTCCGGGGCTAGGGTGCTAGTCACGGGGGACTTCTACTATCGTCGCGGTCGCCGCATAGACCTCATTGGGAGGGCTCTCGAGGCTGTCGAGGCTTCTGGCAGTGTGGACTGGATAATTGTGTCTTCGAGGGACGGCTCCTACGTTCCCGAGCGCGAGAATATGGTCCTCTTCAGCGAGATAATCAGGGGTGGGAGGAGGGTTGGAGCAGAGGAGCTCGACCCCGAGCATCCCGCTCTTCTCCTGTTTACCAGTGGAACCACGGGGAGGCCGAAGGGTGCTGTGATAAGCCATGCCGGCGCAATACTTCAGCCGGCAAAGGAGCACTATTTCAACTTAGACACGAAACCGGGCTGGGAGGGAGGCGGCGATAGGCTCTGGTGGGTGACGGATCTCGGCTGGATGATGGGTCCCTGGCAAGTTATGGGCGCGCAGTTCCACGGGTCTAAGCATCTCATGGTTGAGGGGGCGATCGACTATCCGAGCCCAGACAGGGCTTGGAAGCTAATAGAGGGGTTCGGCGTCACGCAGTTTGGCTTCGCGGCCACGGTCGCGCGCATGCTGAAGAGGCTTGACCCGGAGCCTAGGGAGAGGCACGATCTAACCCGGCTACGCATACTCGGCAACACGGGCGAGCCCATAGACAGGGACACGTGGATATGGGCTGTGGAGAAGGTTGGCGGTAACCGGGCTCCCATGATAAATCTTAGCGGGGGAACCGAGATTTTCGGGTGCATACTGCTCCCGAGCCCCGTTGTGCCCCTAAAACCCACGACTCTCTGGGGCCCGGGCCCCGGGATGGATGCTGACGTGTTCGACGAGAACGGTAATCATGTCGTTGGCCAGCCGGGTTACCTAGTCGTTAAGAAGCCCGTGCCAAGCATGACCAGAGGGCTCTGGGGAGAGCCTGAGAGGTATATTGAGACTTACTGGTCCAGGTATCCCGGTGTGTGGTACCACGGAGATCTAGCGTATATCGATAGCGACGGGTTCTGGTACATACTAGGTCGTGCGGACGACGTGATCAAGGTTGCCGGCAAGCGCATAGGCCCGGCCGAGATAGAGGAGATACTGAATAGCTATCCAGACGTGGTCGAGTCCGCCTGCGTCGGGGCGCCCCACCCTATCAAGGGCGAGGTCATAGTGTGTTTCGTAGTGGCAAGGAGGGAGCTGGCGGAGGAGGACAAGAAGAAGCTTGTTGACCTTGTTGTGCAGCATCTCGGAAAGCCCTTCGCCCCCTACGAGATCGTCCAGGTGCCAGACCTCCCAAGGACTAGGAGTGGGAAGATTATGAGGCGCGTCATAAGGAGCATGATTCGTGGGCTCCCCGCTGGTAAGCCCGAGGTGATGGAGAACCCCGACTCTCTGGAGGCTATTGCTAGGGCTGTGGAGAGCCTGATGCGCCGTCTCCGGCAGGATTGACGCTGCGCGGCGTGGATGCGCTAATTATAGCTAGTCCGGGAACTATACGTTTTATTTCGACTGTTCTAAAGTATTTACTGAAAAGTCTTTTGATATCGTTGTATGTGAGCATTCGATCGATTGTCTCGAGGAAGCTCCTGTACATTCCGACCTTGCCTATGCACCCGGCTAGCGCCGCGGCTATAGGGACCATAATAGCCAGATACGTCTTGAGTATCGCCTTGAAGGGCTGCATGGGCTTGTAGAAGTCGAGTATCGCGACCGATCCTCCGCGCTTGAGAACGCGGGAGAACTCCCTAGCTGCTAGCCCATAGTCTATAGCATCGCGGAAGCTAAACATCGCGACAATGCCGTCGACACTATTATCGGCTAGGGGGAGGGACTCGAAGCGCCCCAGAACCGCGGCAACCCTTCCACTGGGGAGGCGCGAGAGAGCGTGCGATAGCATGTGACCGCTCGGATCAACCATGAGGACCTTGGAGTAGGGATGCACTCCGATGACTATTCTAGTCGAGGTTCCCGGGCCCGCGCCAGCGTCTACTATGACCGGACCGCCCACCAGCTCAGCGGTCCGCTTCCTAAGACGGTTCAGCATGCCGAGGCTGAGGATCTTGTTCACGCGCTCATAGCACCCGGAGAGGCTTAGCTCCTCTATGGACTCAACAACCTCCCTCCAGATGTCGCCGAGACCGTTACTCTTGCTCATCGCGTCGCCACTCTCTGGTAGCCCGGGAGTATTATCTAGGCTTCCACAGGATAGGCTCGGGCCGGAGGGAATATGTAGATTAGTGGGTGTAGACTGAGAAATGAGCAACCTAAGGCCGATGCCCCCTCCTAGAGGAGTCAGGAGGCTGAGCCTTGAGAGGGCGTTCTCCCTGTTCATCAGCGCCCTAAGGGCCGCTGGTGCGAGCGAGAAAACGGTTAGGGCCTACCATGCCGCCATTAAATCGTTCGTAGCGTTTGTCGGCCCGAATAAGCCAGTCTCCAGCCTGACAAGCGAGGACTACGTTTCCTGGCTTAGCGAGCTGCAGCGGCGCGGGGTAAACAGGCCGAGGGGGAGCGGGAGCACTAGGAACACAATCCATTACTACGCCTTGTTTGTGAGGAAGTTCTTGAGATGGCTCGGCCTCGAAGAAGATCTCCCCGTCCCTCCCCGCGATAACGGTAGGATTGAGGATGTTCTAACTCAGGAGGAGGTTGAGAGGCTTTTAGGCGCTGTGAGGGATTTAACTGACCTCGTAATAGTCGCGCTCCTCTTCGAGACGGGGATAAGAGTCGGCGAGCTCCTCTCCATAAGAGTTGCCGACGTGGACCTGAACAATGGGACCATAAGGGTTAGGGGTAAGTATGGTAAGGAAAGGATAGTCTTCTTCGGACCACTGTCGAGGAGCGCTATAGAGGCCCTCCTCTCGCAGAAGCGGCTGGGCCCCTATGATAGGCTAGTAGATATGTCTTACCAGGCGGTGTATAAGAGGCTCAAGAAGCTCGCCTTAAGGGCAGGCCTAGACCCTAGGAAGGTCAGGCCTCACGTGCTGAGGCACACCTTCGCGACCGAAGCGCTGAGGCGGGGAATGAGCCTGCCAGCTCTGCAGCGGCTCCTAGGCCACAGCAGTATTAGGATTACACAGCGGTACTTGCACCTCGTGACGGAGGATCTGAAGAGGGAGTATTACGAAAAATTCGCTGCCCCGCCCGGACCGGCGGGCGCGCCCCCGTACCACTATGTCCCCCAGGGCTACTGGCCCTCGCGGGGGTATGCCGGGGCGAGCTATGGCTAGCTCTGGGCGCCAGCGTATTTCTCTATGAAGGCCACTATCTCCTCAACGCTACGTTCGCCTAGAAGCTTGTCCCTTGCGAAGCCTCCGCGGAAGTAGGCTATCGCGGGGTAGCCGTTTAGCCCGTTCTGGACCATAGTGTTCTGTAGGTAGGACGAGACGGCTGTGTCCATGAAGCCTCCTAGGACGACTATGTATATTGGAGTATTGCTAGCATTATTGCAGGTCTTATAGAGAGCCTCCAGGATGCTTGGCCAAGTCCTTATAC
>WAOS01000054.1 GCA_015521185.1 Desulfurococcales archaeon
TCAGCGCCGATACCTGAGGAAGCAGGAGGGATACGGTAGCAAGAGGAGGCCCGAGCAGAAGCGCTATGCTAAGGTGACGAAGAAGGTAGTGCTGAAGATCCAGTGCACCCAGTGCGGCTACAAGAGGCACATACTGGGCATAAGGCTAAAGAAGATCGAGCTTGTAGACGTGACGAGGTAGGGGGGATAGCATGAGCCACGTGGTTGTGACCAAGAAGAGGAAGATACTGATACCGAAGCCCAGGAGCAGGTTCCTCCTAGTAGTATGCCCTAACTGCGGGAGGAAGCAGGTGGTCTTCAGCCACTCAACATTCCCCGCTAGATGCCACAGCTGCGGCACGCAGCTAGTGAGGCCTACTGGCGGGAAAGCTGAGATCCTGGGCAAGGTGGAGAAAGTCCTAGGATAACACCTTCCCATTCTAATACCGTCCTTCCAGGACTTCTAAGATCTCGTGCATCTCACGCGCCAAGGTCTATACTGCCTTTCCTATTCTATAATACTAGTGCTCTCGCAGCCTCCTCAAGCTCCTAGTGTTTGTTGGCTGAGCGTGCTTAGGAGGTGGGTGGTCCCGCCGCGGGGATTCGAACCCCGGACCACCCGGTCTCTGCTGGGGAGCCCGAGAGTGCGAGGGCTCCCCCGCGGGACGCCCGGTCCGGTCCCCCCTACAGCCGGGCGCTCTGCCGCTGAGCTACGGCGGGGGTTGCCGATGTGTGGGTTAGTTTTGCGGGGGCTTTAATGGTTTCGCCGGGCTAGGGCGGTATGAGGCCGGCCTTCTTGGCCATGAGGTACTTGTAGCGTAGGAAGCGGTCGTCTGGGCTGAACCTTGGAGGGTGGGGCACCCTCACGGGCCCCCCGCAAACGGGGCACCTGTCCCTTCTCAGCGTGTACCTACCGCACCTAGTACATCTCCTGAGCAGCCACCTCATCCACTAGCACCCTCTTCTCGCTAGTACCACCAGCGCTATTATGCTAACTAGTAGTATGAGGGCGAGGAGGGGGACGTGCTGTAGCGCCAGCTCTTGGACCTCACCCCTAGGCGACACTATGCTCCTGCTCACCCTGCCCGCGTTGAATGCTGACACGAAAAGGGTCAGTGGCTGGCCTGCGCTGTATCCACGGAGTATTAGGGTGAGACTCGCCGCGTATGCCAGCGCTAGCGCTAGGTTCTCGCCTATTAGGAAGCGGGGAAGATCTGCTACGAGATTGATCGCGAGGTAGGCTATTATGAGGAGCGCGATGAGTGCGGCCTCAACATGCACTAGGCCTACGCGCATTCCTCTCACCCCAAGCGGGGGCTCAGGGCCATCCTCTCACAGCATCGGCCCTTTTCCTCGGGGCTATGCGATTGACAGCTCACCCATTCATCACTGCCCCCATAGTCGGGACCGGCGGCACGGCCTCTTATTGCTTGAGCCTCTCGAAGGCTAGCTCCACACTGCTCTTCTGAGCAGCCTTAATGCTCTCCTCAAGCACGCCCGTGACCAGCTTATCAATAGTCTTCGGGTCGTGACCGGTCGCGTCGAGCCTGTAGCGCGGGGCTCCTATAGTGTATATTCTCACGCTGCTTATCTCCTCGGCCCCACCGCTCCGGATCTTATCCCTGATCTGGATAAGCACGTCCCTTATCCTGTCCACCCCGTCCGGCTCCTTGCTGGTTGCGGTGATTATCCAGGAGAGCTTGACCCTCTTCACCTCGACGTGGCTCCTAGCAGCCTCGAGCAGAGGCTTTATCCACTCCTCGGGTACGCCCGCCTCGCGTAAGGCCTGCTCGCCGTATAGGACAGCGTTCTCCAGGCCCGTCATGGGGTCTCCATATTTATCCTCGAGCTTCCATATGACTTCCCTGTACGCGTCCATCTCGCTCTTCCCGAGCTTCTCGCCAACGAGCTTTATGAGCGTGGCAGCCTTAACCCTCCTCTTGTACTCCATCATCTTCCTCTTCCGCTCCCCCTCCATCACTCTCTTCAGGCTCACGTCTACCTGCTTCCTCCTCCTGTTGACCCTGATGACTTTGACCACGACCTTCTGGCCGGGCTTCACCACCCTCCCAATATTCCTGACCATCCTGCTCGCTACCTCGCTCCACGGGAGGAACGCTCGTAGGCCCCCGTACTCGTCGAGGCTCAGATAGGCTCCGAAATCGTAGACCTCCTCCACAGTGCCAACGACTAGCTCTCCAACCCTCGGCAGCTGGTATCTCGAGAGCAGCACGGTTCGCTTTTCCTCGGACACGATCGTCACCCCTGCCAGAATGCCGGTGATCCCGGGGCAGTTATATGTGGGCTAGCCGCTGCCCCCGAGGCTCTCCAGGTTCAGTCTTAGGAGGCGGGCTAGCTCGTCCCTCTTTGAGAGGTCAACGAGTATGGCCTTTAGATCATCGACTATACGCCTCGCCACGTCCGCCTTCCTCCTCACGCCGGGAAGCAGAGCGTCTGGGTAGTCGAGGGTCTGAAGCTCGAGGTATACAGCCTCCGCAACGCCCAGGAGGCGCCACGCCGTCTCGTAATCGCTCTTCCTAACACTCTCGAGAGCGAGCCTCTTCAGCTCTCCCACCAGGTCTCCGAGGCCCTGCAGATACGGGACTAGGGGTATCCCGATGCTAGCGAGCTCCTCGTAAGAGGGGAGCCGCCCCTCCGTTACCAGGGCTAGAAACAGCTTTGCCTCGACATACTCGCTCACAGCATTATTTACTAGGCCCGTGTAGAGCAGCTGGGGGTACCTGCGGGCTAGGGATAGGAGGTTCATAGTGGCCTCCTCGCACTTACGCATATGATCAACGGCCGCGTCCAAGTCGCCCTTATGGACCTCGACGATAGCCCTGCCGCTCTCCCTGATCACGTCCCTCGAAAGCCTTATCAGCTGCTCCCTGGCCTGGTCTAGCTCGTCGAGCACTTTCCTCGCGCTGTCCACGCTATCCTGGATAACTCTCTTAATGCTCTCCACATCTATGTTTAGAGGATTCGCCATTCATCGTCCACCAGAGCTCTCGAGGTGGCCGGGGTAGAGGATATAAGTGGGGCCGGCAACTTGAGGGCGAGGTGGTGGATGAAGAGTGTCAGCGCTAAGCGTTAGGAAGATAGATGTTTACGATATAGTGAACCCTCCGATATGCACTAGCTGTGGCAAGATAATTGCTCCGGGGGAGAAGGCGACCGCCTTCCTATGCCCTAACTGTGGGCGCGCCCTTATATGGAGGTGCGCCAAGTGTAGGGCTCAGGGGACTCCGTATACTTGCCCCAACTGTGGCTTCACCGGTCCGTGAGGGGGTGTGAGGTATGGCTAGGGTAGCGGTAGTCCTGAAGGTGCTTCCAAGCAGCGTTGAGATACAGCCCTCCCAGCTCCTCGAGAAGATCAAGGCCGCCCTGCCTGAGGAGTATAAGGTGGAGGCGAGCGGTGAGGAGCCCATAGCTTTCGGCCTCAAAGCGCTCAAGCTAGTTGTATCCATGCCCGAGGAGACCGAGGGCGGCACCTCTAAGCTGGAGGAGCTGATACGCCAGCTCCCCGAGGTAAACGAGGTCGAGGTTGAGAGAGTCCATAGGATGAGCTAGCCCGGGGGAGTCCCCGCTCAACTATAAGAGGCCTCGCAAAGCCCACTTTCTAGCAGGGCCCGGGCAAGCATCCCAGCTTACACTGGGCACTAAGAGGGGTGTCATAGCACATGACAGATAAGCCTAGGAGGAGACCCGACAGGCCTAAAGAAGCGATACTCAAGGTCGAGAAGGCTAACCAGAGGGATAACGGTAAGAGGAGGGTCCGTATCGACCTCGAGATAATGAGGAAACTAGGTATTGAGCCTGGGGATGTTGTGGAGATAGAGGGCAAGAGGAAGACCGTTGCCATCGCCTGGCCGAGCTTCCCCGAGGATCAGGGCAGAAACATCATTAAGATGGACGGTGTCCTCCGCAAGAATGCTCAGGTAAACCTCGGCGATAAGGTGATAGTTAGGAAGGCTAGGGTGAAGCCGGCGATCAAGGTGAGGCTAGCGCCGACTAACCATACAATCAGTATTGATGAGGGTTTCAAGAACTATGTGAAGAAGAAGCTTAAGGGTATACCTCTGGTCGAGGGCGACATAATAGTTGTCCCAGTCCTGAGCCAGGAGCTCTACCTCACGGCTGTCATGACGAAGCCCAAGGGGCCAGTCGTGATAACAGAGGACACCATAATAGAGATACTTGAGAAGCCAGTGAGCAGTGTGAACGTGCCGAAGGTAACCTACGAGGACATAGGCGGCCTGCGAAACGTTATCGTGAAGGTCAGAGAGCTCATAGAGCTACCCCTCCGCCACCCAGAGCTATTCGCGCGGCTAGGCATAGAGCCGCCTAAGGGGGTCCTCCTCTACGGCCCGCCCGGCACAGGCAAGACTCTGCTGGCCAAGGCTGTCGCTAACGAGAGCGACGCCCACTTCATAGCTATCAACGGGCCCGAGATTATGAGTAAGTTCTATGGTGAGAGCGAGCAGAGGCTCAGGGAGATATTTGAGGAGGCTAAGAAGCATGCTCCTAGTATCATATTCATTGATGAGATAGACGCTATCGCCCCCAAGAGGGAGGAGGTCGTTGGAGAGGTTGAGAGGAGGGTTGTGGCTCAGCTGCTAGCGCTACTCGACGGGCTCGAGAGTAGGGGGCAGGTCATAGTTATCGCCGCAACTAACAGGCCCAACGCGATAGACCCGGCGCTCCGCAGGCCTGGGAGGTTCGACAGGGAGATAGAGATCGGGCTCCCCGACAAGCATGGCAGGCTGGAGATACTCCAGATCCACACTAGAAACATGCCCCTAGCCAGCGATGTAGACCTGGAGAAGCTGGCGGAGATGACTAAGGGCTACACCGGCGCGGACCTGGCAGCCCTAGTCAAGGAGGCGGCGATGCACGCCCTCCGGAGGTACCTGCCCGAGATAGACCTGGAGCAGGAGCAGATACCGGTCGAAGTTCTCGAGAAGATGGAGGTCAGGATGGAGGACTTCCTAGCCGCCTACAGGGAGATAACCCCGAGCGGGCTTAGGGAGATCCAGGTCGAGATACCGGAGGTCCGCTGGGACGATATTGGCGGGTTGAAGAATGTGAAGCAGGAGATACGTGAGGCTGTCGAGTGGCCCCTCAAGTACCCGCAGGCGTTCGCCAGGCTCGGGATAAAGCCGCCCCGCGGAATACTCCTCTTCGGCCCTCCGGGTACTGGTAAGACTCTTCTCGCTAAGGCTGCTGCTACTGAGAGTGGTGCGAACTTCATAGCGGTCCGCGGGCCCGAGATACTCAGCAAGTGGGTAGGAGAAAGCGAGAAAGCGATAAGGGAGATATTCAGGAAGGGGAGGCAGTACGCGCCCACCATAGTGTTCTTCGACGAGATAGACAGCATCGCCCCCGCGAGGGGCACCGAGACTGGTACCAAGGTTACGGAGCGCATACTGAGCCAGCTCCTAACGGAGATAGACCAGATAACTGAGATGAGCAATGTCGTCGTTATAGCGGCGACGAACAGGCCGGATATGCTGGACCCGGCCCTGCTGAGGCCTGGCAGGCTGGAGAAGATAATCTATGTGCCTCCGCCCGACCTAGAGGGCAGGCTGGAGATACTTAAGATACATACGAGGGAGGTCCCGCTAGACGAGAACGTTGACCTACTAGAGATAGCCAAGCAGACCGAGGGCTACACGGGGGCAGACCTAGCGGCCCTGGTGAGGGAGGCGGCCATGCTAGCGCTACGCGAGAACATAAACGCTACCGCTGTGAGGATGGACCACTTCAGGGAGGCCCTCAAGAAGGTGAAGCCGAGCGTGTCGGAGAGCATGCTACGCTACTACGAGACTTGGATGGAGACGTATAGGAAGGCGAGGAGAGAGGCGAGGAGGCCGGAGCCTCACATAACCTATTAGCCCTCCCCCGCAACCCAACACTTTGGAACGCCATAGTTGAGGGGCCCAGCCTCGGGCCCCGCGCGCGTCCTAATTTGGAGGTGTACGCTAGTGGTCGACCAGATATGGATTGATAGGCACCACGTAAACCTGGTGTACGAGGCTATCGTCCAGCTCACTAAGGGAGGGGAAACCCCTGTCGGAGAGCAGATGCTCCTCGACTACCTTGCCAGGCAGGGCGTCTACCTCTCCAGGAGGGAGCTAGCCAAGCTACTGCTAACCTTTGAGATACTCGGCATAGTGAGCGTCTCGACGAGCGGAACCCAGAAGGAGTTCCAGGTGAAGTATATTAGGAGGGAGGGGTGAGCAGCGGTGGGGGTCAACCTGAGGGATCTCATACCTCCCGAGGCCCGCGAGGAGACGGATCTCCGGGGCCTGAGGGGTAGAATCATAGCACTAGACGCTTACAACATGCTATACCAGTTCCTAGCCGCTATCCGGCAGCCCGATGGGACCCCCCTGATGGATAGGCAGGGGAGAGTGACGAGCCATCTCAGCGGGCTCTTCTACAGGACGATAAACATGGCTGAGCACGGTGTGAAGCCGGTTTACGTCTTCGACGGTATTCCCCCGGAGATGAAGAAGGCGGAGCTCGCCAGGCGGATGAGGACTAAGGAGGAGGCTGAGAGGAAGCTGGAGGAGGCGCGGAGGCTCGGCAAGAGGGAGGAGGCGCGGAAGTACGCGATGCAGGCGGCGAGGCTGACCAAGGACATGGTCGAGGAGGCCAAGCGCCTTCTAGACGCGATGGGCATACCCTGGGTGCAGGCTCCGAGCGAGGGGGAGGCGCAGGCCGCCTATATTGCGAGGAAGGGGGATGCGTGGGCCGCGGGCAGCCAGGACTATGATAGCCTCCTCTTCGGTGCGCCCCGCCTCGTGAGGAACCTAGCGATAACCGGTAGGAGGAAGCTCCCCGGCCGGGACGTGTACGTGGAGGTCAAGCCCGAGATAATCTATCTCGACAGGCTCCTCAAGGCCCTAGGCATAACGAGGGAGCAGCTCATAGTCATAGGGATACTGATCGGCACGGACTACAACCCCGGCGGTATACCCGGTTTCGGCCCGAAGACCGCTCTGAGGCACGTGCTCACCTACAAGGACCCAGAGAAGGCTCTCCGCGCCGTGGCGCATAGGAGCGGGGGCTACGATCTCTTCGCGATATACAACTACTTCTTGAACCCCGACGTCACAGACGACTACAAGATCGAGTTCAGGGCTCCCGACGAGAAAGCCATCTACAGGATACTGGTCGAAGAGCACGACTTCAACCCTGAGAGAGTGCGGAGAGCCGTCGAGAGGCTTAAGAAAGCCTACAGGGAGCACCTCCGAGCGAAGCACGCAGGGCTAGACGCGTGGTTCGGCTAGAGCCTATCAATATTGTCTAGGACGCTCTTGAGAGACTCCACACTAATCCTCTCCCCCTCCTCTTCCTCGGGAACACTGACATACTCGAACATCAGCCTGACTCCGTACTTCTCCCTCGCAATCCTCGACACAACATCTATGAGCCCGGGATCAAGCCTCCCCCGCGCCGTCTCCGGGAGCTTGACTATGAGGTACTCGCTCCCGTCCAGAGAGTAGTAGATGCTAGTATCGACAACCCTGTACGGGCGGACCGCGTACTCCACGAGCCTCTGCAGCGTGCCCCCGTAAGGTATGACTACGACACTAGTAATGCTAGGATCATCCAGAGCCTCCTGAATGGCCCTGCCAAGCCAGGCCGGGACGGTTCCCCCGGGAGCCTCAAGCATAACGATAAGCTTGCGCCCGACAACCTCAGACTTCACATACCTAATTCTATGCCCCTCAAGCCTCTTCTCCAGCCCCACGAGAGCAGCCATAACCCTAACATCAAGATCGCTATACACGCCCTCATCAACAAGCCTCTGACACCTAGGACACAGCACCCCGGTCCGCACACAGATCTTATCAAGAGGAATCTCCACCGGCACCCCATCCCACCCCCACAAAACGGTTACCACTTAGACTTAATAATCCCCCGCGAGCAAGAATGCACGCCACGGGTGAACAAGGAATGCCCATAACAGACCCCGAGCTAATAGCAATAGTCGAGAAGAGAGTACTCAACAAGATGGTATGCCGGAAATGCGGCGCCCTCAACCCCCCAGGCGCCACAAAATGCAGGCGCTGCAAAAGCAAAAACCTAAGACCAAAGAGAAAGAAGTAAAACCACCCCGGCAACACACCTCCCTATTCCCACACTGCAGTCCTCGCTTCCAACAAATATGCACTCGCAAGTTTATGTGTTCGCAAATTCTTCATCTATCTGTTTGGCTAGCTTGTAATTCTATGTTGTAGATTCAACTACTGCCGTTTGGAGCGCGGCCAGACTCTTCTCCGCGTTGTTACCTTGCAATTCTATGTTGTAGATTCAGCACGCCGAACCTGTTCCGGAGCGACTCGCTGATGTTTAGTCTTGCAATTCTATGTTGTAGATTCTTCTATGTGTTAGATTCACTCAACGTTATAATGAAACACCTCCGCGAGCAACGCCCTTGCAATTCTATGTTGTAGATTCCATAGACTATCTCGACTGCCTAAAGCGCCACGGCTACAGCCTCTTGCAATTCTATGTTGTAGATTCGAAGGGAGCGAGTGGCACACAGTTGAACGCAGCATTAGGCGGCCTTGCAATTCTATGTTGTAGATTCTCGAGAGCTAGCTAAGGACGAAGAGGCACGCCAGTACCCTTGCAATTCTATGTTGTAGATTCGCCTCTCTCCCTGCTTCTCCCAGCAGTAGTAGTACCTCGCCATCTTGCAATTCTATGTTGTAGATTCCGGCCAAGTGCTCTTGCTGCATTGGCTCTTTCCAGTGGTATCTTGCAATTCTATGTTGTAGATTCGCATTCCTGCAAGGCCAGTATTTAGTATTACCTGTATCAGCTGGCCATCCTTGCAATTCTATGTTGTAGATTCGGGGGCAGGCCAGCGCTACTCGCCCGCGCCCCCGCCAATCACACTTGCAATTCTATGTTGTAGATTCATCTTCTGTTTCTGCTAGTAATAGCATAACTATTTTTATTGTTCTTGCAATTCTATGTTGTAGATTCAGATTGTTCACGTCGTGGGCGCCGGCGTGGAGGTCGCTTAGTCTTGCAATTCTATGTTGTAGATTCGCGTTGCTGAAGAAGGAGTGCCTTGACAAGTGCGTCTTGCAATTCTATGTTGTAGATTCTGCACTGGTTTTCCGATGTTCTCGGATGCCTCTACTCGGCCCCTGTTTCTATTCACCTTCTATGTGCAGATTCCCAGTTGAAGCCGTTCTTCATGCGTGATGAGACCCCTTCTAAGCAGAGGTGATATGTTTTTGATCATGCTGGAGTATATACTCCTCTCTGGGGAGGGAAACCGTGACAAACCCAGTACCATAGAGGAGACTGTCTTGATCGTTGTCGGCCCAGGGATGTATCGGCCCCCGAGATAAAGTGTCGGG
>WAOS01000055.1 GCA_015521185.1 Desulfurococcales archaeon
ATCTATAACCATCCTCATGGTTCGAATCTAACACATAGAATTGCAAGTTAACAGTAAAAACAATTGTATCTCTGTATACTATATCGTTTGAAATGAATCTAACACATAGAATTGCAAGTCGAGCTTGGCCTCTAGAATGTCTCTGCCGTCGGAAGGATGCCATGAATCTAACACATAGAATTGCAAGTATCCAGGTGCCGGTATTGAGTTCTCCAAGGATGCCACAGGAATCTAACACATAGAATTGCAAGCGTTATCGCTGGTTATGCGATTGTTGCAATAGCGCTCGGGCTAAGAATCTAACACATAGAATTGCAAGTAGGAAAATCTTGTTTGTGGGAGGTTTGTTAGGGGGTGTTGGTGTGTTGTGTGAGTGTTTTGCATGCTTGTTGTGGGTTTTGGTTTGGGAGTAGTTCTTTGATCCAGCTTGTGGCGTAGGCTTTTTCTGGGCCCTCGCCGGGTCTTCGCTCGCAGCCTGCGACTAGTATGTCTGCTACTATTAGGGCTCCGGATAGCCTGTAGAGGTGTCCGGTTACCGCGTGCCTGGCTCTCTCCTTGTCGTGGGCCGGGATGAGGGGGCGCGTGTGCTGGTTGCCGGCGATCTTTTCTGCTAGGCTTGTCGCGGGTATGCTTGTTTTTAGTGCTGTGGCTATCTCGTCCCGGCTCATCGCGCGTATGCTTTTCACTGCTTCCTCTATTGGGCGGCGCGCCCAGCGGGGGACTGTGTCTAGGGGTGTCGCTCTTAGCGCCTCGTCTGGGTCTAGCTGGGCTGCTGCGGAGTGTATGGTGGTGAGGCGCGTCTTCTCCTGTCTCTGGGAGAAAAGTTCAGCTTTAAGTTTAGGTATGAGGATTGTGGGGTGGCGGTCCTTCATTGCGGCGTGGTGCCTGGCCACTGCTCCCGCCGCTAGTAGGAGTGCCGCGGCCTCCTGCCTCATGTCTTGGAGGCGGAGGGCGCGGGATGCTTCCGCTAGTATGAGAGCTCCTAGGTACTCGTGGAGGGGGAACCCTCCTGCCTCGCCCCTTTGGAACCTCTCCTGGTAGAGCCTGCTGGCTTTCCCGATGTCGTGTAGGGCGCCGGCGATTATGCCCGCCTCGAGGAGCCTCTCGCTAAGCCCGGGGAGGCGGGCTGCTGGCGGGGTAATGCTCAGCCTCTCCCGGAAGAGGGTCTCTACTGCTCTCGAGACGTTTCTCGCGTGCACAGGGAGCGGGTAGCATATGTGTTTCTGCTCGTCATAGTACGCGCACGCTTCTCCCACAACCCTCACCCCTTGGGCATGTCGGCGGTGAAGCCCTTCCTACTGACGTACGCGCCGGGCTTGGCCTTGAAGGCCCACAGGTATCTCGCTACTCCCGCGCCTCTCCCGCTGGCTATCCTCCTCTGGTCGCGGGCCAGCCTGTTGAGGAGCTCGTAGCAGTTGCGTTCCCTCTGGGCGGACCCCTCAGCCGGTCCGCGCATCCCCTGGTAGTAGCGCCACGCCTCGAGGGCCGGACCGGTCAGTGGTTCGCTGTCCCCTGCTACGGGTATGCCCACGAGTAGTGGCGCTCCTGTCTCCTCGTGTTTCTCGAGTATCTTATCCGCCCTGGCGAGGGCCCACTCGAGGCTCGCGACCACGCTGTCTCCCTCCTCGACTAGGATGGGCATCATGATGGTGTTCCTCACCAGGCCGCACCAGCCCTCCAAGCGGGAGATCTCCTGGATGAAGTCTGGGACCCCGTCGCTCTCGAGGAACACCTCTAGCAGGGAGCCCGCGGATGACGCGGGCTTGCGTGTGGGGCTTGGGGCGTCCGCTTCAGCTATGAGGCTGGTATAGGTCTCGGCATCACTCCCGGGGCAGGGGGCCCTCCAGTCTATGGGTACTCCCCTCTCTGTCCTCTGGCGGACCGCTTCTACGGCCTTCTCCACGCTCTCCCGCGGGTAGACCTTGCTCGGCTCCCCGGTGTGCACTATTCCTATGTGGGCCCCGTTCTCCCGGCAGTATTCGAGCTCTTCGCCCCTCCTGCAGGCCCTGCCGGCTCTCTGGACGAGGCTCTCGATGGGGGCGGCCTCCGTTATCACGGCTATGCTATTAACGTCGACCCCCGCCTCTATGACTTGGGTCGAGACTATTATGCGAGGCCCGTCTCTCCTCCCGAGCTCCTCCTCCGCCCTCTCCCGGTCCGCCGCGGAGAGCCGCCCATGGATTAGCAGGGCGTCCCCGCCGAGCCTCTCGCTTATCCATATCGCTCGTGGGACCGTGTTAGCGACGATGAGCACGCGGCCGTCCCGGGAGAGCTGTTTGGCCTTGGCGAGCGCGCTTTCCCAGGAGGAGTAGACCTTTGTATCCCAGCGTATCCCCCTGTCGGCGGCCTCCAGGCTCTCGTCTCGAGTCTCCTCAATCCAGAGGCCTCTCACGTCACAGAGGGCACTACAGAGCCTCTCCCTGTACTTCCACTTGCCCTGCCCCCTCTCGGGGCAGGAGGGGATCCTTACGACTATCTCCCTGCGTGACCGGGACATGGCGCTTGCTATGCTTGCTATTGTGGAGGGCCTCATGGTTGCGGTCTCGATTATGAGGCTGGCGCCGGCCCTGGCCAGGTAGCTGGTTAGGGCTTTGAGGGTGTCGATTATCATGCTCTCGCTGGCCTCGTCAGAAAGGTATAGGTGGGCCTCGTCGAATACTACCACGGATGAGAGGACGCTCGTGTAGACCGGGTAGTAGTGGCCGTAGCTGAGGCCCTCCCTAATCTTGAGCGACTCGAGCACGGGCAGCCTGTACATGTTGTAGGTGAAGGAGTCGAGCGTCGTGACGACTAGGGGGCGGAGGAGGTAGGGGCTCTTGTCCTCGCCGGGCCTGGGATCGTGCATCTGGTAGGCTCCGCCTGCATCCTTGAAGATGTCCAGGTATATCCTTCTGACCAGGCTCCTGAGAGGCGCTACATGCACTAGGCCGGAGGCTAGCCCGTCTTGCCTCGCCCTATTGTAGATCTCCGGGCTAGCCCTCGTCTTGCCGT
Organism: Desulfurococcales archaeon; assembly: GCA_015521185.1. GTDB lineage: Archaea > Thermoproteota > Thermoprotei_A > Sulfolobales > Acidilobaceae > S143-63. The sequence continues at coordinate 2,992 of WAOS01000055.1, forward strand.
AGCCTGTGGGGGCAACAACTATGGGGATCCTCCCACTGGCTAGGTCCTCGTAGGCCGCCTCCATTATGGGCCTCAAGCCCTGCTACCTCCTGGACCGGATTATCCTCGCGGCCTCCCACTCAAGCCTCCCCAGGAGGATCGCGGCGGACCGCCGGAGCTGGTGGGGCGCCTTGTCGTAGCTGTGGAGGGCCGCGAGCGCCCTGGCGCAGTCCCTTAGGTAGAGGTCTCCTGAGCCGCCGGAGAGTGCTTGCATGAAGAGGCTGTTCACGCACTCCGAGGCAGCATTCTTAGCAGCGTTACCCGCCTCCCTGTCTCTCTGGCGGATTGCCTGGGAGACGAATATGTCGAGGCTCCTGAGGGTCTCCTCGGAGTAGACTCGGAGGAGCACGTTCGTGAGGGGCACGCCAGCTCGGACCTGCGCCCTCCGCCCTGGCTGGACCGTGTAGAGCTTCCCAGCCGCGAGGGCCTCGTCAACCTCCACGCCGGCCCTCCTAGCTGTGGCGGCGTGACTGTAGACCTGGGATGCGACGGCTACCGCGAGGGCCTGCTCGTAGCTAACGGATAGCTCGCGGAGGAGCCGGACCGCCTTGGCAGCCAGGTTATCCCTTATGCCGCCCGAAGCGGCTATCTGGCGGAGCACCCTGTAGGCCCTCGAGGGGTAGTCTGGGAGAACATAGAACTCTAGCTCTGAGGCTTGCCTGCCCGAGTCTACGCGCCAGGAGCCGAGGTAGGAGAGGGCTCCTCCCAGGAGGATTGTGCCGAGAGTGTCAGCGTCTATCCTGGCGCCCTTAGCCTCGGTGGGGCCCCGAACGCTCCGGACCCTCGAGAATAGGGAGGCCCGCGCGAGCCACGGGATCTCTAGGCCTGCCTCGCCCCCTAGGGGGCCGCCTCTCCGGATAACCTCGAGGGCATAGCTCACTGCAGCGTGTGTCCACGCGACCGTAGTCTTGCACGCTCGCGTCACATACGCGCACCTGCTTAGCCCTGCTCCTTGGAGGATGGCAGCGTCGCTCTTCGATCCCAGCTGGTAGAGGCTGGGGCCCCTGTCTAGCCTCGAGCAGTCTATGCTCCAACCCCCGACGCTCACCGTTGGCCTGGGACACTTGCTCTCCTTCGAGGGCTCCGGCCAGGATAGGCCCTCCACTATGGCGGCTAGCGCCTCCTCTACAGCCCTAACGTATTCGTCTGGCGAGGGAAAGACTGCCTCGCCCAGGTCCGGCCTTACCTCTACGTAGTCGGAGAAGCTTAGAAACGCGTACTGGAAGCGTCTCCCCAGCATCTCGGGGCTGAGGAGCCTTATTCTGACCTGTCCGGACCGGCTCACAAGCATCACCCCCTGTATGCGAGCCTTAGCTCCAGGCCTCGGCCGCCCACGCTCGCTCCGGCCGCCCTGCAGCCGGGCCGCAGGTAGAAGGTGGGGGCTCGCTCGGGAGGCGTGAGTATGTTCGCCCCGCCTAGGAGGCCGCTAGGGACGAGGTAGACCCTCTCCCTGTAGTCGAGGCCTAGGAGGGCGGCCTGCACAGTGTAGCCCTCCTCCCTGCTGGCGCACAAGGAGTCCTGGTAGAGCAGTGACTTGTAGAAGCCTCTGTCCTTCTCGTCAAGAGCGCCGCCCGCTATGGCTCCCGCCTCTACGGGGTGGGCGAGGCCCTCCCTGCTCCCGAGCCTGTAGACTCCCCAGGCAGCCCTCTCCAAGTCCCCTGTTGACACGCTTCTGCGGAGGCAGCCCTCTAGCCTCGAAGCGTCGAGGAGCCACGCCATAGCCATAACTGCTCCGGGAGCGCTCGCAGCGCCCGCAGCCTGCACTGGGAGGAGCTCGGTCGCGCTAAGGTAGATGGGCTGTTTAACGGCCTTCTGGTACGAGCCGCCGGACTTGTACGGGGTGCCCATTATGCGGGCGGGCTCCTCATAGGTCACCGCCCCCACGCGGATGGCCCCCAATCCTACTAGGCCCGCGCCTGCGGCTAGTGTCGAGGCGAGGAGGCACTCCATGTACTTGTTCCTCACTGGTAGCCCGCCGCGCCTGCGCTCCGCGTAGTCCGGCACGCCGAGGATGCGCGCGAGCGGGTTCGCGTATGCTCCGACGACTGTTGTGGGCGGGGGGAGTATGTATGCTGCCTGGGCTGCTGTGGCGCCGGGCTGCCTTACTATGTAGCCCCATTGTAGCTTGAGGATTGTGTAGAGGAAAACACGGGTGTCATTGTTGGTCACGGCTCAACCCTCCGGGCCTTCTAGGGGAAGTTGCTCTTGATCCACTCGGCCACGTCCGCTATGGCTTTCTCAAGCGTGGTAGCAGTCTCGACGCCGCCCGCCTCTAGGCCTTCCCTGTTGTACGCTAGGATCTTGTAGCTCTTTAGCACTCCCTGCTCCTGCTGGCTCTTGGCCCTCTGCAGGGTCTCCGCTATGTAGTCGGGGGAGTGGCCGCTGCTCGGCACGAACGGGGCTACTCCTACGGCTCCCGTTACGACGGCGCTCTGTATCTTCCAGTGCGGGAGGTTCCTCGTCCTCTTCGCGCCGAATGCTAGGTTGCCTAGCATGGCTATGAGTGCCTTGACGCTCGCCTCGAACCTCCTCAGCTGCTCTGTCCTGCCCAGGCTGGCCGGACCGCCCTTTAGGGCCTGGCACACGTCTAGCCGTGAGATGCCGTCTACCTCGAGGAGGAAGGTCGCGGTGTAGAGCGCGCTCGAGTTGTCGTTGTAGAATGGTACCTGCTCTCCCTGCTTGGCCTGCGGGGTGAACCTCACGTGGAGCTGGGGAGTGCTCCCCACGCCTCCCTGCTCTACAGCGTCTAGCGCTGGGACTAGGTAGGAGAAGCTGAACCTGCTAGTCCTCTTCACCAGGCCGTCAGTGTAGAGGAAGCCGCCGACATCAGCCACGGTGCACGCCTCGACTATGGCGCGCTCGCTCTTGCACGGATCCTTCTTGTCGACCTTCCCCGCGACCTCGGGGTAGTAGCTCTTGATGATCTTGTCGTCGGCGAACTTCATGAAGTAGCCGAGGAGGCTCATCCTCGTCACGCTGAGCCCCATGCTGCTCGCTACCCTGGCTAGGTGCCTCTGGTAGTGGTGGGCGAGGCTCATGCCGCTGACGACTGGCACGTAGAGGAGCTTGTAGGCCCCGCCTATCCTGACCACGACGGGCGCCTTCCTGTGCCTGGTTACGTTGCCCACGCTCTCCGCCATGTTGAGGCTCTCCTGGTTGACGAGGACCCTGAACGATACTCCTAGGCTAACGCTCTCCACGCTCACTGCTCTCCACCTCCGCTAGAAGACTGGGATACACGGGAAAACTTGGGGGCCCGCGCCAGGGCCTTCACAGCGATCTCCCTGGTCACGAGTATGAGCTGCTTGGTGTCGCTCCTGGCAAGGGTCGAGGCTAGGATCTCGCCGGCCCTCTCCAGTTCCTCCGGCCTTACACTGGGGCACACGGCCTCGTCGTCACTGCCCGGGTTGTCTATGCACGAGGACTTGAAGTCCCTGATAGCGTCCTTGAGAGCCTCGAGGGCTATGATGTTGTCAAGCGCGTTGCCCAGCATGTCGACGTATGCGTAGCGCTTCTTGGCCGCGAAGTATGCTAGGACGTCTGCGATGATATCCTCAGCGCTCCTGGCGCGGGCTCCTCCTTGGGATCCACCCATACACTCTCACCCTGTCCCTGTGTCGTGTGTATTCTATGGTGCGGGGTCCCTAATAAGTCTATTGTTCAGAGACCGGATAACATACCGGTAGGCGCTTTCCGGTCCAGTAAATGAGGGCTGGCAGAGAACTAGTCCAAGCATGTTGGACATTCACAGTAGTTCTTCCAGGGATGGGTGGACACGGAGCTCGCCCCTCCCGGCCCTGACGATGAGGCCGAGCTTCTCGAGCTCTTTCAGCCTCTTGTACAGGGTGCTCCTAGGCATGCCCGTGACTGTTAGGAGGCTATGCACTTCTGAGTACCCGTCTTTGATGTAGCGGAGGATCCTCTTGGACGCCTCGTCCAGGCCCGCGAGGACTAGGAGCTTCCCAATCTCCACAACTAGAGACGCGGGGAACCCCTCACCATATACTGAGACACGCACCGCATCTGCCCAGTCGCGGGGCAGGGTCAGGGCGGCGGTGTAGAACGCTGCGAGTAGGAGCCGGGGCCCCCCGGTGAGGTAGAGCTCAACTATCTCCCCGCTCGACTCCCCGATGACCCTCGCAATGATCTCCCTAGCCTGGGCAACAAGCCCGCCGCGGCCCAGATCCACGCGCTCCAGCCTCGAGCTTATCCCCTGGCTCCGGAGGTAGGCGCTGAGGATCGAGTATGTCTGCTCTACCCTGCTCCAGCTCTGCTCGTCAGTATACAGCCCCACGGCGACTATCTCGGAGACGCGCTCGCCCCTCAGGTCGGCGAGCCTCCTAACTATGAAATCAATGCCGAACCCGAGGCTAGCGATCATCCTAATACTGGGGGCCTCACTCAACATTGACACCTACGGGGACACCGAGTAGAGCCGATGGCAAAAATAGGCGATCGCGGGCTTGCCGGTCCGGAGCAGGTCATACCGCCATCACCGGGCGTCCCTCGAGGCTCCCCCGGGTAAGGCTTATAGTCGGGCCCTCCCCAGTGTGGTTGGGCAGGGTTCATGGGTTCGGGTCCCAGCGGTAAGCTCGGTCCCCTTGGCTTCGCGCTTCTCATGTTCTCTATGACCGCCTGTCTCCCACTGTTTTTCCTCGGCCCTATGGCCTATGGTTGGGGCCTCAGCCTGGGGGAGGCCCTCCTGGCTGCTCTGGCCGGGAACGGTGTTGTCGCGGCTGCAATGGTGCTCAATGGTCTCCCAGGGGTTAGGGAGCGGGTCGACTTCGGCGAGCAGGCTAGGAGGGCTTTCGGCGGGCTCCACAAGATACCAGTGGCCCTCCGAGGCATTGTCGGCGGGCTCTGGTACGGTGTCGAGGCGTACAACGGCGCGCTAGCGCTCGCCATGATCGTGCTCACCCTGGCCGGCGCCCGGTCCGGGCTCGTGGAGAGGGCAGCTGTGCTAGTACCAGTGTTCCTAGCCCTCTACGTGGCCACCGCTACAGTAGTCTTCAGGCTAGGCATGGAAGCTGTGGGGAGGGTCGCAAGCGTTGTCGGCCCGCTCCTCTTCCTCTACTTCCTAGCCCTCCTCGCGAGCACGCCCGGAGGAGGGAGCCTGCCCGGAGGCGTCCCACTCTCGAGCCCAGAATTCCTAACGTACCTAGCGATCCAGACCGGCTGGTGGCTAACCGTAGCAATAAACATGAGCGACCTAAGCAGGGCCGCTAGGGACACGGGTAGCGTCATAGTAGGGGTACTCCTGGGCATGGTGGGAGGACAGCTACTCGGCACATACACGGGCTACCTGCTCGCCGCGAGGAGCGGAGCCGTCCTCCCCCAGGAGATAATCGTGGAGAGCGGCATGAGCCTCCCAATAGTAGTCCTAGGCCTCCTATTCGCATTCCTAGCCCCCTGGACCACCGACCTATCCGCGAACCTGCCAGCGCTCGAGAGCCTCATAAGGAGCCTCACAGGAATGGATTGGAGGAGAACCTCGCTAATAGCAGGACTACTAGGCCTAATACTAGCACCATGGTACGCCATGGACAAGGCCCAAGACATAGTAAACTACGTCGCAGGCTTCGCAGCAAACTACGGCATACTCCTAGGCCCAGTACTAGGAGCAATGATACCCCCAGCACTAGGAGCCAAAACAAGCCCAAAAAACTACTCACAGCCATAACAATCGGAATAATAGCAGAATACGCACACGCAATACTAACAAGCACCATACAAACCCTCACCATAGGCCCAGCAAGAATACCCTTCCCACCACCCATAGCACTCTACACAGGAACAATAACAGCACTAACAATAACACTAACAACAAAAACCAACCACAACTAACACCACAACACACTCAAAACCCTCCATTTCTAACACACCCGCAACCACAAATCTATGCCTCCAGATTCTCCTCATGCTCCTAACCGTCCTCGCAACACCATGTGTTACTCCCCACCTTGCAATTCTATGTGATAGATTCGATGACGTGCCCCCGCTAAACATACAGATGGCCGGACAGGACTTGCAATTCTATGTGATAGATTCAGAGCATCTAGACATTGACGAGGTCGAGGTCGTGATCATAAACTTGCAATTCTATGTGATAGATTCACGGTAAAGCCGGGCGGCAGGCCAACTATGTCGATGTATGGCTCTTGCAATTCTATGTGTTAGATTCCCAGAACCAGTACATGTACTATGTCAGATTCGACTTCAACTTGCAATTCTATGTGTTAGATTCTGCACAGATTTTCCGATGACTTCGGATGCTTCTTGTCTGGCCCCTTTTTCTATTCACTGTCTATGTGGAGATTCCCGGTCGGGGCCGGTTTTCATCAAGCATGAACCCCCTCCTAACCAGAGCTAATATTTCTTTGATCATACCGAGACATATACTCCTCTCCTGGGAGGGAGAACGTGATAGATCGCGTGCCATAGAAGAGTATTTCTTATCCTTTGTTAAGCCTAGAATATTTCGGAATCCGAGATATTGGGTTGGGGCCTGGGCGGACCGCCCTCGCAGGACATCATGGTTTTTACAATAAGCGTTCTCCCATCCAGGAGAGGAAACATATAAGGTTTACGGTGTGGGACCAGGGATGAGGGTTATTTTTGTGTTTTTAGTTTTTCTTTTATGTATTCTAGCATTCCCCAGACTGTGCTGGTGTAGAATGTTATGTATATGATTTTGTTTGTGGTGTTTGCGGCGAGTCTTGCTTCGGGTAGTTTTTCTGCTAGTTTCTTGGCTGCTTCATCGACTGTTGTTACCCCGCTCCTTACTAGGTCCTCGATTGTTTGGAGCCATGCTCGGGTTTGGAGTATGTGATCGTTTAGGTATTCTGTTCCCGGTTTGGGGTCTATGCCGTAGTGGGTTGGGGCTATTTTCTGGGGGTTTAGTCTGGCCATTTTTTGGAGGCTTTCGAGGTAGAGGTCGGCTTTGAATGGCGGGGGTGTTGTGGGTATTCTTAGCCTGCCCTCGGGGAGCTCTACGCTTACTCCCGCGGCGTCTCCGGTGAATAGGATGCTTTGGGGG
>WAOS01000056.1 GCA_015521185.1 Desulfurococcales archaeon
GTGTTTGATGAGCTCGCTCTCGACCTCGAACGGGCTTATCCTGTAGTCGCTGCTCTTGAACACGTCGTCGGCCCGCCCGACGAAGTAGAAGTATCCGTCCTCGTCCATGGTCGCCACGTCTCCGGTCCAGTAGAGGCCGAGCCTAAACACTTGCTGGTTCTTGGCGGGATCATCGTAGCCCTTCATGAGGCCGAGCGGCCGCTCCGGCTCTATGCGTATCGCGATCTGCCCGTCCTCCCCGGGAGGGACAGGGTTCCCCTCCGGGTCGACAAGCACTATATCGTAGCCCGGCGCCGGCTTACCCATGCTCCCGGGCTTGACTCTCATACCGGGGAAGAATCCTATCTGTAGGGTGGTCTCCGTCTGCCCGTATCCCTCCCTTATCGTTACGCCCACATCCTGCTGCACCTTCTCTATGACCTTCGGGTTGAGCGGCTCCCCAGCGCTCACAGCGCTCCTAAGCTCGTCGAAGTTGTATTTCGACAGGTCCTCAAGTATGAACATTCTCCATACTGTGGGCGGGGCGCAGAGACTGTTAACGCTGTACTCGCTTATGAAGCGGAGTACTCGCGGCGCGTTGAACCTCTTGTAGGCGTAGACCATGCTCGTGGCGCCGCTATTGAAGGCTGTGAAGAACGTGCTCCAAGCCCACTTAGCCCAGCCGGGGCTACTGATATTGTAGTGCTTCCACCCCTCCCTGGCGCCGACCCAGTACATAGTTGTCAGGTGCCCGGCAGGATAGCTGGCGTGAGTGTGGAAAACCATCTTGGGCCTCGCCGTCGTACCGCTCGTGAAGTATATCAGTGCTAGGTCGTCCGCCACGGTGTTGATCTTAGTATAGCTGGCGCCACCCTGGCTCATCACGTCTCTAATATGAGTCCAACCCTTGGGATGGTCCTCGTCTACAGCTATGAAGAGGCCGACCCCGGAGGCCTCCAGCTTGCCCCTAACGCTCTCTATCTTCTCGTAGGAGTTCTTATCTGCGATAACAGCCTTCACCCGAGCCCTCCTAGTTCTATCCAGCACGTCGTCCGGGGTGAGGAGAACAGTAGCGGGCACGCCGGGCATCCCCGTCTTGATGAGAGCGAGGAACACCGTGAACAGCTCTGGTATATTGCCTGTCATAACGAGAACGCTGTCCCCCTTGCCCAGGCCCATAGCTTCTAGGCCGTTAGCAAGCCTGTTCGACTCCTCCCGTAGCTCGTGGTACGATTTAACGAGCTTATCCCCGGTATCGAGCAGTTCGTCGTCGACCCAGATTAGAGCGGGCCACGAGGCCCGATCAACCATGAACTCGTCAAAATACTGCACGCCCCAGTTCCAACGCCCCAGCTTGGGCCAGCGGAACCTAGCCTTGGCCTCCTCGTACGGCGGGAACGACCCGATAAAAGACCTGGCCTCAAGAAAACTCCTAAGACTCTCAACCTCACTAACAACCTCGGACAACACTCACCACCCAACCACGCGGAAAACACGAGCGGGTGGCCAATCAAGCCCACCCACACTACTATTAATCAAAGACGAGACAAGCTACTAATGCGCTACACCACGAACAACATATACCGAGGACAATTGAAAACAAGCGCGAAATAAGAGGAAACAAACAGCAAAACAGGCTACTCACCCACGCTTCTCCTCGCGAGCTCCTCTATCTTCTTCTTCGCCTCCTCGTACTCTATCTCATAGGCTAGGAAATCGGTTATTATCTCGTCGACCGCGTCCATATCCTTTATCCCGAGCCTCCTAGCGTACTCCTCCAGCTCGTCCCCCAGCCTGCCCTGCTCATCCCTGAACTCCCTAACGAGCCTGTCCACCCTCACTCCCTTATCCTTCATTCCCGGCCGCCCGAGCTGTTACCAGATTAATTACTCCATAAAGTTTTCACTTAAACGGGTTGCTGTCTCGGCGCTCGGGTCTCCCGGGAGGCTAGTATTTTTGGAGGCCCACTAGCAAGGTAATCGCTGGGGGCCGGGGCTTGCAGAGTCTCCGGAGTAGGCGCTTAACGTTTATCCTCGTGCTTCTCGGCGTATTCCTGGGAGCGGTTCTCCAGGTGAACGCTCCCAGCATTGGAACTGGGTACGGGCTTGTCACGGTCTTCACCGTTCTCGCCAGCCTCTTACTCGGCGGTGCAGGGGCTTTCGTGGCGGTGCTACTCGGCCATATACTGGGTCTCCCATTAGTCCTAGCTAGTAGGAGCATGCTCCTGGAGGTTGCCGCTCTCGGCGCGCTCCTGCGGCCTGTTGTGGCTGGGGTCGCCGGGTTCTTGGCTAGTCGGCGCGGCCGTGTCTACGGTGTTCTCGCGCTAGCTGTCCTCCTTCCCCTCGTCGCTGGCTCTGCCGGCATATTGTACTATGGCGATGATGGTGTTCACTCTCTGCTCGCTGTCTATGACTCTCTGCTGGTCCTGCTCGCTTGGGGGATCCTCGTCGTATGGGAGGAGCATGGTCGAGCATACGGAGTCGTGGGTCTGACCGGTCTCCTACTCTTTGTCGTCGGGTTCTCCTTCTACCCCTCCACAGCTGGGATCGCAGGTCTCGTTGGCGTGGCTCTCGTGCTGCTCTCAGCTGCCTGGCGGCGCTTCGAGAGGCCCCTCCTGTGGTTGGCGGCGGCGCTCCTCCTAGTGGGGGTCGTGGCGGGATTCGGCGGTTTGGCGGCTAACTTGAGAGTGCTGGGATACCCCCTGAGCCCCTCTAGCTATTCGGAGGATAGATGGGTTGTTCCGGGATGCGGTAATGTTATGGAGGGAGTACACGATCCAGGGCGGCTCAGAGTATTGGGTTGCACTTGGGCAGAGGGCGTCGTGGACGGGATCCCCTTCGTTGCGGACGACGGTGACTACTGCTTCGACCTCAAAGTCTCTGGCCACGGCGGTGAGGAGTCGCTCCTCACTACTGGCAATCTAGTTCTCAGAAAGGGCAGGCTCCACGCAGAGATAGTCCCGCTAGGCCTCCGCTCCGGCGTCTTGGGTGGGGCTGGGGACAAGCTCTGCAGGGGAGACAGGGTCCGCGTATACGGGGCCCTAGTTATCGATACCGACCACGGCCAGTGGGCCGAGATCCACCCGGTCTACAAGGTCGAGCTGCTAGAGCGCGGCGACGGCCCCTGCGTGAGCGCGCCCAGCCGACCCTAGGAGTGTGGTTGCGTTGGCCGAGCCCCTCTACGCTGGCATCGATTTGGGAACCTCTAGAGCCAAGCTCCGCATATACGACGGGGAGGGGAGGCTTGTCAAGTGGGAGGACCGCCCCGAGCCCCTCCATAGGAGGGGCGGTGAGGCTTGGCACGACCCGGAGACCCTCAGGAACACCCTAGAGCTTCTTATAGGCCTCGCGAAGAGGGAAGGGGCAAGAACCATAGGAGTCAGCCTCTACAGGGCTAGCGTCGCCGCTTGGCTGCCCGGCGGGAAACCGCTTACCAGGATAATCCTCTGGCTAGACAGGGCTCTCCATAAGAGGGCCGCAGAGACCCTCCCCCTCCCGGGGAGGATAGCCAGGAGGCTCCCAGTCTACAACAGGGTCCTAGCTCCATGGAGCCCTCTCCCCCTAATCGGGATGCTCCACAGGGAGAACCCTGGAGCAAGGGTCTGGACTGTAGACGCCCTACTACTCGAGTGGCTTGGACACGGCTACAAGAGCGAGCCAGCCGCGGCAGCGCTAACCGGGGCAATAAACCCGGCGAGCCTCAGACCCGTTCCGCTAGCACTCCGCCTGGCCGGAGCGAGCGGCCTCGAGATTCCCGAAATAGGGTATAACACGCTCGAGCCCGGACCGCGGGGCGTCTCCGCTATACTGCCCGACCAGCAAGCCGCCCTAGTAGGGCTAGGCTGCGGGGTGGGATGCGTTAAGCTATCCCTCGGCACCGGGTTCTTCGCTGACACAGTGCTCCCCGGCAAGCCCCCGATACCCCCGCCCAGAGGGCTCGTCCCACTGGTCGTGTACAGGGTGCCCGGAGAGACTAGGTGGGGGCTCGAGTCGCTAGCTCCAGGGGCCGGCCTAGCGGTCGACAGCGTAGTGAGGGCTATAGGCGGGTGGGATGGGCTCAGCAAGCTCTCACCCCGAGACTGCAGGGAGTGGCCGGGCGCATTACTCATACCAGTGTTCTCTCCCCACCC
>WAOS01000057.1 GCA_015521185.1 Desulfurococcales archaeon
ACGTATGCACCGCTGAAGTAGGCGTAGAGCATGAGTGCTAGGGCGATCGTCACGGATATTAGGATCATAAGCGTGATAACGTTAGCCTGACCCCTCCTAGCGGCAAGCATAGCGAGACACCCTCAGGGCGGGCTGCACAAGAGACTCATATCCCGGGAGAGCCTTCACCAAATATCCGCGTGATTCACAACTTATAAATGCATATAACCTCTACGCCGCCTACAGTATCCTCTGAGGTCCTTCCAAGCCAGCAGAGGGACCATGTTTCGCGGCATGCCGGGAGGGGCCGGTATTGGCTAGGAAACGCTTTAGACGGAGGGCCCGGAGAGGGCAGAGCGAGGTCGTCGGGGGCCTCATAATCCTCGCGCTACTATTCGCGATGGTAGTCCCGATGATGATCGACACCTACAACAGAACCGTAAACATGGGTACACAGCTAAAGCGGAGTCTCAGTGAGCAGAAGACAGCATACAACGAGAGAATAACGGTTGTACCGCTCGATCCCGACGACCCCGTGGTCCAGCGCAGAGGCCTCGCCCCCGGCGTTAATATAAAGAATGTTGGAACAGTAAGCGTGTCACTAGTCAAACTAATACTAATAGACAGTCAAAACAATAGTATCTATAGGATATATGATCTGAGGTATGCAAGGCCACAAAAGACTCCGGACATAAAGGAAATGCTCCTAGACATTGAGAACCTAGAGGATCTCCTATCGGGCAAATCGGGCAAGCCGCTCCCACCCGTAGGCCAGCCCATACGTCTAGACCCGGGGGAGAACCTAATTGTGTCATTCAGCGATAACCTCCTCCCCGTAGCGCCTCATCTCATGGTTCTCGTGGAGTCGGCTCGCGGAATTATCCACCCCACCGGGGCTGGCGGGGGACCACAGGCGAACCTCACACTATATCCTGGAAGGCCTGCAAGCGCTGTGGCCCCTCCAGGCGCTTACAGGGGTATATTCGCTCCTCAGAGCGGCTTCGAGTTGCAGGACGGAAGCACACTCCTAGCTAATGGCCAGGCATGGGCGTGGAGGCCTCCCCACCGCGTCTATACGTGTGACAGGTATGGAGACCCTGTTGACGTGCAGTACTACTCCAGCTTCATATACGATGATTCCGATTATCCCGGCCTCTACAAGGTGTATCTGGAGGTCGGCGATGAGTACTGGTGGAGAACCGATTACTATCTCTGCATAGACGGAAGCTGGTATGCTATAGACGATAGTACGGTAGTCATTAAGGGTTACGTGGGCACGTACGACCCGGGTAGGGGAACCTACATTTCGGGCTACGCTTATGAGGTGTACATTGACGGTAGTCTTGTGGCTTCGCCTAGGAGCGCCGTAAACCTGGGTAGCAGCGGCATATCGGTTACCGATTTCGACGCTAACGGGATCAGTGAGCTCACATTCTACTCCTATCTGAACGGGCCTAATTATGCTTCTACGTCGAACATTGACGCTGACGAGGACGGGAACGAGTATGGAGATGCTCTCGCGTGGACCTACATGGCGTCTAGGGACATAAGCGGCGTAGACTTCATAAAGATAACTGTTAAAGTTAACTATTATTGGACAACGGTCTTCTCTTCGAGCACCGGGTGCCCCGACTGGGACACTAGGGACCTGAGGATTTTCGCTATAGCCGTGTGGGAGTACCAGGACGATGGGACGTGGAAGATCCACCAGTTCAGGGACTTCGTCTTCACCAGCACTAAGCCTAAGCAGTACCAGGAGACTGCTGTGTTCCCCGTTGATAGGACTAAGACGTACAGGGTAGGTGTGATATTCTACGACAATTACAGGGACTGGTACGGCTTCGGCTACTGGTGCCACACGGATTTCACTTTCAGCCTGGAGCACATGATTGTCGAGTACGGTATACTGAACCCGTTCTTCCAGGAGAGCCCGCCCCTGTACATCGTGGCCATACCGGATCCGAACCTTATCAGCGGCATAGGGGAGCAGGACTACGCGCAGGCATTTAACATAACCGATATCAACGAGGCCAAGCTGAAGGCTCAGGAGACTCTCCTCAAGAAGCTAGAAGAAGAGCTGAACTACGCTGGGATAAGCGGTTATACGGTAATCACAAGCATAGACCAGGGGTGTGATCTCCTCTTCGGCCCGGTACCGCCCAAGTATGCAGTCGTAATATGGCTCCAGGGAGGAAACGTGAGCGTACCATATGTCTTTGGCAGCGCCTACGGAAAGTGGTGCATTACCAGCGACGAGGACGTTTACGAGAGAATAAGAGACTACCACTGGGTCTGGGTGTGGCCGATGGAGACGCCCTTCGCCACCCCAGCGGCGCTAGCGGTGTACAACAGCAAGATATCGCTGACCGATTACGGCGAGTACGAGGCGAACATAACGCTGGCCGGCAAAACGGCGAGGAGGGAGGCGTACGCGTTCTACCTGTTCAACACTCTCAAGTTCGTGAGGCTCGCCACCCTGGAGCCGGGATACGAGGACCTGCTAATAGAGAACGGAACCTTCTACAACACGACAATAGGGGGCATAGAGTACTATGGTACCAGCGCGTTCTGGGTATACCCCGGCCCGAGCGGAGGCTCGATCCCCGGGGCAATAGTGATCAACCCGGTCCACCTAGACTGGGACCTGAGCGGTGACGGGGTCTCGGTGACAACGCTCGTACAGCAGGTAGTCTACTCCAGCCTGAAGACGTGGAGCTTTGTGAGGTCCCAGTAGCCCGCCGGACCGGGCGGTACACCGGTCCGTACACGCTACCCGCCCCCGGCAACACCCCCCTTCTTTCTCGACTCATACTCGTAGGCGGCAAGATACATGACTAGGCCCGCGTAGTCCCCCAACTCCTCCACTATGCGCCTGGGACTCGCCCCTGGGAGGACGAGGCTTAGCCCCCGGGAGACCGCGAGATCGGAGAGGGGGCCCAGGGGGAATCTCGGGTGTACCATGGCCACCGCGAGCTCTGCTGTCCACCTCCCAACACCATATATGCGGGTCAGCGCCCGGACCGTCGCCTCTGGATCCCTCACGGCTTGATCCAGCGTGGGCAGGCTCCCCTCGAGCTGGCGGGCGGCGACCTCGACGAGGGCCCTAGCCTTGAGCCTTGTGAGGCCGTGGGCTCGGATCTCCTCGACGCCCGCTCGGGCAAGCCTCTCCGGGAGCGGGGCAGAATAGTAGTCCTCTCCCCCAACCGTTAGCCTGCCCCCGTAAGATAGTACGAGACTGGCAAGCAGCCTGAGGGAGGCCCTCAGGGCTATCCTTTGCTTGACGATCGCGTCTACGAGGGCCTCATATAGGCTGAGCTTCCTAGTGGGCCTTAGCCCCCAGTGCTTCATCGCCAGCCTCCGGAGAGGCTCCCAGCGGCCGACCCTCTCGAGGAGGCCAGAGTAGTCGAAGCCCGCCCGTAGGGCCAGGAGAACGGAGTCCCGCGCACGCCCCGCAGCATCAGGGCTCCTGTTGTATGCGTGGATAGTTATGGCCGGGCGGTCCGGCTCCCCTCTGAGGAAAACCTTCACGGGGACGGGCTCGCCGAGAACGCTCAAGACCCTGCGGCAGGCCCCCGCGCGGGCATCATATATGTAGGGAGCTGGCTGCCCCGGCAGGCTGAACCGCTCGAGGTGAGGAGTAACCCTGTAGGGCGGTACTGGGGCGTGTCTGTAGACGTGCACCCTTCATCCCCCCAGGGCCGCGGTTTTAACCTGGCACTCTACCGGGCGCGGGGTTAACTCTACGATAACTCTACCCGGGCATGGTGTCTGGTTGTGTTAAGGGGCACTTAACACAACCGCCCCTAGAGGGGCCGCACGAGCACTATATATCATAATATGAGTGATTATTATACTGCTCAGTGCCGGCTCGGCGCCAGTGTTACCCTCCGCTCTCGGACAGGCCCCAGAGGGCTCCGCGGCATAGCTCTCCGGCTCCCCACAGGGCCTCCGGTCCGCCGAGGGTAACACCTCAAAAGGCAAATAATTCTGCTGTTTATCATAATATTTCCGGGATCATGGTATTACATTCCTACTGCGGGCCAACCCCTCGGGGACCCGTGGGCTACCCCGCGCGCCACCCCCGAGAAGGCTCGCTGGGGGCGCGTAATACCGGGGCCCGGGTGTTACCTCTCCCATTCTGAGGGGCTTGGCGAGGCCTCGAGAGCTGGATCCTAGCCACCCACGAGGGGTGGCCGTGGCGTTTGCGTATTACCGTGAATCCCTGATTATAATCGGTATTTTTGGTTGTTGCTTGGGGGTGCACGGACCGGTCCGCCGCCCAGTACACCAGTTCTAGGCCCCGCCGGTGGGAGGACGGGGAGCACTATTTTTCGCGTAGCACCTGCTCCTTATATGAGACCGGGTGGCCGGCTAGAGCAGTGGGATCCCGGTTGGAGTGGCTACAGCAGGATCTCGTGGGAGCTGCGAGGGCTGTGGCATGGCTCCTCGCGCTATACCTGCTGGGGCTCGCAGCGTTCGACCTCGAGTGCGCCCGCCAGCAGGGCTGCAGGGGTTTCATGGTACGGGAGGGCGTTAGGAGGTCCGCGTTAGGCCTAGGGTTCGCCTTCCTCGCTGGAGCCTCGTCGGGCTTACTAGCTTATGAGGCGCCCTGGGAGAGCCCGGCTGTGGGGGCCCTCCTATACGCTGCGGCCCTCCTACTCGTGTTCGGCGTCTACGATAGCATCACTATGTACCTGATAAACGGGTTCACGAGCCTAGCGGTCCGGGGAGCTGCTGGGCCCTGGATAAGGGCCAGGATCCTCCTGGCCGCGGCAACACCGTACTACTGGGTAATGGCGGGCCTAGCGCTGCTCCTCCTCGGGGCCGGAGACCTAGTCTTGCAGCCCCAGAGCGTTGCCCCGCCCCTCGCGGGTAGCGTGTTAGCCGCGATACTCCTCTACCTAGCGTCGAGGAGGGCCGTCGACAGGTGGAGGTGGACCCTCCAGTACCTAGAGGCGGCCGGGCACGGAGAGGTGCTGCGGGAGACGGTGAACAGGCTCACCCGCATGAGCAGGGCTAAGCCGTGGATAGCGTTTCTAGCCGGCCTCGGAGCCCTCCTCGTGGGGGCTGAGAGAAGCGGATACGCCTACCTAGGGGCTGTAATGCTCTACACGCTCCCCGTATACAGGGCCGTAATACTATACGCCAGGCACGCCTTCTCCCCGCCCCGCATAAGAGCTGCTGTCCGCAGCGGCGGCCTAGAGCCAGAGGCGGAAGCGGCGGTCCGGGACCTTTTCTACGCTAACACGATAGACACCGCGACAACAGCATTGCTAGTTGCGTGGGCCCCCATAGTTGCGGGGCTAGCCGTGGAGCCCGGTCCGCGAGGGGCGCTGGCAATACTAGCCCTCGCCGGGGCGACGCTAGCGTACAAGATGCTCTACGGAGAGGTGAGAAGCCTCAACATCCTAGCCCCGGTAATAGTTGAGCTGGGAGCCACCCTTGCAGCCGCGATGAGAAGGGTCTACTCGCAGGCCTGCGGCGCAGGGGAGGAGTGCTGCATGATAGCCCGGTCCGGGTGCCGGGGCAGCGCCGTGCTAGCTAGGCGCCTCGTCGAGAAGGCCTGCGGTGGTGAGTGAGGGTGTTCATGGTTCTCCTCGGAGGGACAACCACGGGGAAAACCTTCCACTACGGCCCGAGAGGCGTGCTTGTAAACGGCCTGGTAGACGCGCTCGGGGAGGACGCTGTCCGAGGCATGGAGCCGGTCTTGAGCGTTGAGGTCAGCCCCGTGCCTGGGGGCCGGGGGAGCACCCTCAGCATAGACTACTACGGCGCCTCGGTAGACCTCTACCCTAGGAGGGAGGCGATAGGCTGGATAGACATGCCCGGCCAGGACTACCTCGTCTCCTGCCCGGTGTTCATGAGGATAGAGCGCTCCCCCTCCCGCGCGCGAGAGAGGGCGGAGGAGCTCCTAGGCATGCTCCTAGAGCCGGGCCGGCCCGCCGAGATCGTGGAGGCGCTGAGAGGCGTCTTGGAGGCGGTGTATAGCGAGGGCCTAATGAGTGTGGAGGCAGTCATGATGGGGCTCTACGGCATCTACACGGACTTCGCGCCCGGCCGCGGCACCTTCCTGGGCTGGATTCAGGAGCACTTCGACGCCCTCGAGAGGAGGCTGGCCGAGATGAGCGTACTAGACGGTCCGCGGGAGGCCTGGGCTCTAGTCAACGCGGCAGCATTCCACCTAGTATACAGGGCGGCGTCAGACGTTAGGAGGGACCTCCGGAGGAGGCGGGTCGGGACCCCCAGGTTCCTCGAGACGCTGAGGCTCGAAGAGGTCCTAGCCTCAACCCTGGCCCGGGCATACCTAGAGGCGGCTACACACGCCTCCGCCAGAGACCTTTACCCGAGCAGCCTCGAGGCAGGGGCCAGGGGGAAGGCCTGCATAGGCCCGGGCTGCCCCGCCGAGGCCTGGCCCCACCGGCATGTGAGCTCCGAGCCCAGAATCTACAGCGGCGCGACCGCAGCCCTGCTAGAGCATAGAGCCCTAATCGCCGGCCCAATAGCCGGCCTCCTCCAGCTCGCGCTGGCAGGCTCAACAGGCCTGCACGCGATCGCCCACCCCGCCGACAAGTCGTTCCCAGCCGCGAGGTACCTGGAGAGGAGCATAAGCATGAGGAGCGGCCTCGAGGGGCTCGAGAGAATACGCCTGGCAGCCCGCATGCTAGCGCGGGACTGCTCCGGGAGAACCCTTGAGGAAGCAGTAGAGCGCGTAAGAAGCACGGCGCTGCAGAGCGTGAGCCCGGTCCGGGTCATACAGAGCCTAGCGAGGCAGGAGTGCCCCCAGCTCCCTCCGGGCGACCCTGCTAGGATACTCGGGGAGCTAGCTGGGGCGGAGATAGGGTGCGATGAGGAGGCGGCCAGGCTCCTCGGGGAGATAGAGAAGCACTACACCTACACCGGGGCACTAGGAGACCTAGCGGTCAGCCACAGCCTAAGCATAGAGGCCATGTGGAGGATCTCCCGCCGACCCCCGAGCGACCTGCTCGTGACAATAACCTACGCCGACCTCGCGGGGAAGAGGCTAGGCACTGCCCCTTGGAGGGTCGCGGAGGAGCTCGCGGGCCACGTCAGGGGCGTTATGTCCAGGCCGGACCGCCTCGACCCCTTCCCTCTCAGGCCGCCTAGGAGCGCCGCAAGCCGGGTGGCGGTCGTGCCGGGAGGGAGCTACGAGTGCTGCAGGAGCGGCCCGTGCAACCCGGCTCTCACCATAGGATACCTCGCGAGCCTGATGGCTGCGGCCAGCGAGTGAATTGTCTCCCGGAAAAA
>WAOS01000058.1 GCA_015521185.1 Desulfurococcales archaeon
GGCTATGAGCGCCGCGTCACCCGGCTTGAGGCCCTCCCGCATGAGTCCCTGGGCTTTCCTGGCGTGCAGAGCGTTCGGGAAGAGGCCGCCGCCTGTTAGGGGCTTATTGAGCCCCGCCGCGTCCCCCACGATAACAGCCCGCCGGGCTTGTAGGTCCGGAGGCAGGGGTGGCCCATGGATAACGCGCCCCCCATAGCGCCTCATTGGGGCCTCCGCGCCCACCCGGTGAGCCATCCACTCTACGCTCCTCGCCAGGTTCGCCGCTTCTAGGGATAGTGCGCCTACAACTGTGTAGCCCTGGGCTCTCAGGGCCCAGGAGAACACGGAGCCCGGATATGGGGGGAACGATATGAGGATGACACCCCGTGGAGGCCGGGAGGAGTGCAAGTAGTCCGTGTTCAATCCGAACGACGTCAATACCCTATGGCCCGCTCCGAGGCGCTCCCTCAGCTTTCCCCCGTACCCCTCAGCTATGATTACTAGATCATAGCCCTCTCTGCCCCCCTGCGCCTTGAGCTCCACCCTCTCGCCGCGGGGGCAGGCACAGGAGACGCGGGACCCCATGATGATGCGAGCCCCCTTGCTTCTAAGCTCCTCCAGCATAAGCTCCTCTAGACTGACCCTGTCAAGGCGTACCGCGCCCGAGATGGGAACCTCTAGGCTCCAATCATCTCCCTCGAAGAGGACCTTCTCATAACTGGACTCTACTGTTCTCCTGGCAGGAGCCCCGATGAGCTCGACGGTTCTCTCGGACACGATACCTGTGCAGTGCGGCGGGTAGCCTACCTTATTATGCTCCTCATAAATGGAGACCTCGAGCCCCGCCTCGGCAAGCACAAGGCCCCACATGAGGCCCGCGAAGCCTGCGCCCACTACAGCAGCCCGCACCAGGCCCCCTAGGCGAGCCAGGCCGAGCCGGGTTTATAGGCCCCAGTGCCATAGGAGGAACCGCGGTGCCGCGGAGTGAGCGAGTGGGACGAATTCCTGGAGATGGAGGAGGAGCGCGGCCAGCCCCTCCCATACGGGATTAAACCACGCGAGGTCTACTACATGTGCCTTAGGTGCGGGCACATCATGAGCAAGAGCGAGCTCGACCAGTACGACGAGATAATGTGTAGCCGCTGCGGTGGCAGAATATTCCTGAAGCTCAGGAGCCCCGTCCTAAGGCCTAGGAAAGTCTACGCTATCTAGCCCCTCGCCCGCGAGGCTTCAGCAAGGAGAATAACCTCCTGGACTATCCTAGCCCCCAGGACACTCGTTATCCCGGACGCATCTAGAAGAGGATTCACTTCAACAAGGTCTGCAGCAACTAGGCGCCTGTCTATCACACTTGCAAGTATGAGGAGAGCGTCCCTCGCGGTGAGGCCCATGGGCTCGGGTGTCCCGGTTCCGGGGGCCTCGCTCGGGTCTATTGCATCTATATCGAAGCTAAGGTACACGTGCCTGCACTGCGACAGGAAGGACCTTATCTCCCTGGCCACGTTTCTAGGCCCTAGCCTCTCAACATCGATCGGCGTGTAAACCTTAACGGCGCCCCTAGACGCTTCAACGTACTCCATCTCCTCCCTGGAGTAGGCCCTGGCACCCACTACCACTGCTTTTGCCCCTGCGGAGGCCTCAAGGCTCCTCCGGAGCGCGCAGGCATGGCTCAGCCTAACTCCGAGATACTCGTCCCTTAGATCTAAGTGAGCATCGAACACGACGAAGCAGGGCCTCAGCCCGGTCCTTGCTAGCCCCCTGGCAGCGCCCGCGGTTAGTGTGTGTTCGCCTCCTATTAGAACTGGTATCTTGCCTTCACCCGCTATTTCGCTGACTACAATTGAAAGCCTCTCGAGGGTAGCTCCAGGGTCGCCGTGGACCACCGCGAGGTCTCCAGAGTCATAGATGGGCGCGTCCTCTATGAAGGCCTCGAGCCCTAACAGGCTGTTTGACTCTATGTTAAGGGACGCCTCTCTCACATGTAGTGGAGCGAACCTGCTACCGGGCCTGTAACTGCTGGTTGAGTCGAATGGTACGCCAATCACCACGTAGCGGGCTCTCTCGTAGGGTACCGTGATTCCCGCGAAACGGAGGGGCGCCTCCTCTACATATAGCTCCCTGTAGGACAATCCTCCCGGCCCCGTGTGGAATGGGGGAGGCCACAATAAAATCCCGAGAGGAGCATGCCCTGGGAGGGGTGTCCCGGGTCTTGGGGGGTGCCGCTAACGGAGAAGATAAGTACCGGGCTGTCATGGAGCTAGCCAAGAGGAGAGGGTTCTTCTGGCCTAGCTACGAGATATACGGTGGAGTAGCCGGCTTCTACGACCTCGGGCCCTACGGGGTCCTGCTGAAGAATAGGATCGTCGAGAAGTGGAGGCGCTTCTTCGTGAGGGATCATAGCAATTATGTCGTCGAGGTAGAGACCCCGATAATTGGTCCTGCTCGAGTCTACGAGGCTAGCGGGCACGTGGAGAACTTCACCGATCCCATTGTGGAGTGCACCCGGTGTGGGCGCAAGTTTAGGGCTGACCATCTCATCAAGGAAAGGCTTGGAATAGACGTTGAGGGTCTGAGCCCGGAGGAGATGACGCGGATAATCCGTGAGAACGATATACGCTGCCCGGTGTGCGGCGGAGAGCTTGGCGAGGTCCGGACTTTCAATCTCCTCTTCCGGACCCAGATCGGGCCTTACGAGGGCAACATTGGGTACCTGAGGCCAGAGCTAGCTCAGGGCATGTTCGTTGCATTCAAGCGCGTGTACGAGGCAATGCGTAGCAGAATCCCCCTGGGCATCGCGCAGGTTGGGCGTGTCGGTAGGAACGAGATAAGCCCGAGGCAGGCCATGATGAGGCTCCGCGAGTTCAACATTATGGAGATGGAGTACTTCATCGACCCGGAGGACCCCGAGAGCAGCTGCCCCTTCTACTCCCGGCACGAGAGCACAAGACTACGCCTCCTACCCTACAAAGTGAAGGAGGAGGGTGGAGAGCCCCAGGAGTATACCGTGGCAGAGGCCGTCGAGGAGGGAGTAATAATACATCCCTGCCTCGGCTACTGGATGGCTGTCAGTCAGGCATTCATGGAGTCACTGGGGATACCCCGCGGCGAGATGTACTTCGAGGAGAAGGGGCCCCATGAGAGGGCGCACTACTCAAGCCAGACTTTCGACCAGCTAGTCCGCGTGTCCCGGTGGGGCTGGGTGGAGGTCTCAGGCCACAGCTATAGAGGCGACTACGACCTCGCGAGACACATGAAGTATAGCGGCGCCGACCTCACGGTCTTCAAGCCGTTCGACAAGCCGCGGGTAGAGGAGAGGATCAAGTACGTGGTTGACAGGGCTTACATTGGCAGGGCTTTCCGGAGCCGAGCCCCAGAGGTGCTGAAACTCCTGGAGAGCATCCCACAGGAGGCTCTGAAGCGTGCCGCCGAAGAGGGCCGTCCCCTGCGGGTCGGAGAGTACGAGATACCTCCGAGCGCTATAAGAATCATCAGGGAGAAAGTAAAGGTGAGCGGGAGAAAGTACGTGCCCCACGTCGTTGAGCCCTCCTTCGGAGTGGAACGCGTAGTCTACGTCGTGTTCGAGCACGCGTACCGGGTGAAGGAAGGCAGGATAGTGCTCTCGCTCCCCCGCGACATAGCCCCTGTCCAGGTCGCCGTTCTCCCCCTAGTCGAGAAGGACGAGAATCTCCGCAGAAAGGCTATAGAGATATATGAC
>WAOS01000059.1 GCA_015521185.1 Desulfurococcales archaeon
AACCCGCTCGCCCACCAGCATATTATCGAGAGGGTGAGCCCGGCATACGCTATCCCGGCGAGGAGGAGACTCAGCCTCAGACTCCCCCTCCTCTCAGCGGCGGCGCCTAGGGATGCTACCACTCCGCCGAGCGCTGCAAGGAGTACTAGAATACTCACAAGCCTGGGCCAGTATATTCTGGCCACGAGGGGTAGCACTAGCATGGGTATGCTGGCAATCGCCATAGTGTTGGCGAGGGATACCCCCTTCTTGGCGGCGCTACTCGAGACGTAGGCTATAGCAACGTAGTGCGGAAACATTACGAATCCCGTGTAGAGCATGAGAATCATGTGCCACAACAGGAATCCGTGGAAGGCGAAGCTTGCGAGCCCAGCGATAACGCCGGCGGAAGCGGCGATAACGCCGAGCCTCGAGACTTGGCGAGCCAGCTTTCTACTCGGCAATCCAGCTGCACCTCGGTGAAGCTATGTATTTGGGCGGCCAAGCTATAATCTTAGTCTCGCGGGCCAGCCCCTCCGGGGCGGTATGACCGATACCGGTTTCATCCGAGGAGTGCATGAGGATAGGTTACTCCAGGGACTCCCCGGAGGGCTGGCCCTCCACGGTCGCGAATAGCTCCTATCCGCCTCTAGAACATGCCCGGAGGACCTATGGGTACGGCCAGGAGCCAGGGCCCCCTCCCTGGGGGCCCTAGGGGGCGCCGGGCTATCCAAAGCCCCGCATCCTGGGCCGCTAGACGACCCGGCTACCCCAGGCATACGCATCTTATGTCCGGCGCGGCTTAATTTTGTGTCGATACCCCGGGGCCTGCCGGGCTTGCCCCCCTTTAACCCCCGGTATTACCAGAGCTCCATTAGCCACTGGGGCTTCCCCGTGAGCGTGGAACTCTTCCTGGTATTACCGGATCTTGGCGGGTCGAAGGTCGAGGCTCTGAGGAGCCTATGTGTCGAAGGGGTGAGGGCTAGCGTTCTAGTGAGCTACACTGTTCTCCGGTGGAAGCCCGGGATGATGCCCCGCCTCTCCTCTCTGCGCGGGGAGGGGTGCCTAGGGAGGGTCATGCTGGACAGCGGAGCATATCATCTTATGAGGCTCGGCGAGAGAGTTGACCCGGGAGAGTACGCAGAGTTCGCCCGGTCCGCCAAGGAGCTGTGGGATATTGTTGTCGCGCCAGACGCACCGGGGAAGCCCGGGGAGACTCTCGAGAGAACCCTGGAGTTCGCCTCCTCCTATAGCGGGAGCTTTATGCCCGTACTCCAGGGCGAGGACGAAGAGGGCTACGCCCGCCTGCTCCGCTCATTCGAGCGGGAGGGCCTCACTGACAGGGCTCCACGGGCCTCCGAGGGGAGGCCAGTAATAGGCATTGGCGGGCTCGACGGGGAGAGGAAGAGGGTAGGCTACGTTTCCCGCCTCCTAAAGCGTCTCCCCGAGGAGTACTCCTACCATCTCTTCGGCGTGGGCATCCGAGTCCTCAGAGGGCTCCGCCGGCGAGGCCTCCTGGGCAGGGTCTACAGCGTGGACAGTAGCGGGTGGCTAGCGGAGATATGGTTCCGCAGGCGGACCGTCTACGGCGCGTCTGGAGTTGTCGAGGCGAACCTTGCAGCGATGAGAGCGTACATAGGCAAGGCGCAGGCTGCTGTGGGGTGAGGATGCGCTGCCCGCCAAGGTGCTGCTCATTCTCCCTTGCAATAGGTGTGTACGCTACGGCGACTACAGTCTGTGCCCGAACTGGAGGATTGTCCTGCAAAGTATTGGGGACCTTGTCGGGGCCGGTCTTGTCTCGCTGGCCGCTATCGACACGTGCAAGCCCGGGATAGTTTTGTGGGGCGAAGAGGAGGGGCTTAGATGGTGCGATAAGTATCCCAGCAGCGAGTTCTACTACAAGAGGGAGCCCTGGATGCTCCCCATACTCAAGCAGGCGGTGCTCCGCGACGTTAGGGAGCTTGCGACACTGTACCGCTCAATAGTTTACTACGTGAATGTCAAGGCCTATAGGGAGGCGCTCAGGAACGCTGAGGAGGCCTTGGGGAGTCCCCCTATCTTCAACGCTGGGCCCCCGCAAGCCAACCCTCTCAGCTATAGGAGCAGGAGGAATAGGGGCAAGCTGAGGAGGCTACTCATACATCTCTCAGCCGACGCGATGGGAAAGGGCGGCTAGCAGAATCATAATATAGCATTTCGTTCTACATAATATTATATAGATGTGTGGAGTGGGGGAGCGGGCATGCCCTACTTCGTAGTCCTCTCGAAGCTAACCGATAAGGGTGCGGAGACCCTCTTCAAGAACCCGGACCGGGTTAGGGAGGTAAACAAGGAGCTCGAGTCTATGGGCGTCATCGTTCTCAGCCAGTACGTGATGCTGGGCGAGTGGGACTTCCTAAACATTGTCGAGGCCGAGGACGAGAAGACCCTGCTCGCCGCGATTACTAACCTTAACATGAGGGGCACTATACGGACCGCAACGTACAGGATAATCCCTGTTGAGGAGTTCATAGCCATTCTCAAGGAGAGGAAGGGCTAGACGCCTTTTTCCCCGGCAACACCTTTAACCCTTCGCCGACAACATTTTACACGGTGTGAGAAGGCCTTGCCCGAGAAGCCTCCCCGAGTGGGGGAGCCCTTGGATATCAAGAGGTTCCTCCGAGAAGTCGCCAGGGCAGCCGGGGCTAGAGGGAAGTTCGTGGTCTTCGCGGGGAACAGGTTCCCCAAGTACCTCTGGAAGGCCTGGGAGGCGGAGATGAGGAGGAGAGGCTACACCTGGCAGGACCTCCTCCGGGCTCTGAGCCTTGTCGCCGGAGACGTTCTAGACTGGGCCGAGGGAGAGCTCGAGTGGGAGAGGCTGACGGAGAAGATCTGGTCCGCCCTAGAGACCACTTCCCGGGGGAGAAGAGCTGGGAGGAGGGTTCGCCGCGCGAGGAGCCTCGAGGACTACTTCCGCTAGACTACCCTCCTAAGCCTGTCTACCATGACTAGCAGGGGTATCCTCCTCTCCGGCGCGGCCAGCCCGGTTAGGAGCGCTTCTCCGCGGGTAGGCTCCAGCTCCGGGAGCCTATCAACTATCTCTGCGGCCGCGCTCTCCACGCTCCTCTTTATGCTGGCGAGATCCTCTGGGTTCGTGGTTCTTAGGAGTATGCTCGTCGCGGTCTGGCTTAGTATGCTCGAGTCTACGAAGCTCGGCCTCTGGGTTACTATCCACATGCTTAGGCCCCACTTCCTGCCCTCCCTCGCCACGCGTAGGAGGCTCTCCTTGCTAGCGTTCTTCTCCCCCGCCGGCGCGAGGTTGTGCGCCTCCTCCACGACCAGAACCGTGAGCCTCTTGGGGTCGTAGCGGCCGACATGCCTCATGAAGAGCCTCCTCACGAGCAGGCTGAGCATCGGGTCAACATTACCGGTGCTCGGCGGTGCGAGGTGAACTATGCTGAAGCCCCTCATCAGCCTGTCCATGAGAATGTCGAACATGACCGTGTCAACCATGTCGCTCGTCATCTGGCTTAGCTTCCACAGAGCTCTCCGCGCGCTTGCCAGTATGTGGTACTCTATCTTGGTTCTCACGTAGCCTAGGAGGTCTCTAAGCTCGGACTTGAATCTCTCCCTCGCCTCGGGGTCCTGGAGGAGCTTGCATGCTGCCTGCGCCTCGGTATCTTCGAGGGGGCTCGCGACACCCCATCTGTAGGCTTTCCATGCTAGGAGCCTCATCATGCCGTAGATGAGGTCTCTGTCCCTCGCCCACACGCCCACCTTCTTGAGGCTTCCAAGCCTCTTGGGGTCCCAGTTTATCTCGCAGGCGCTGTCGAACACGCTCATGATCTGGTCGATCTCGTGCCTAGCCAGGTTGTCCCAATGCTTCAGTATGACGCGTAGGAGCCCTATACCGTAGATGTCTCCCCCGTGGTACAGGTCTAGGCTTCCAGCTATCTCGCTTATTATTAGGGGGAAGTACTCGCTCTTCGTACCACTCAGCTCTATCATAGTGTCTATATCCATGAAACCGGGCAGGGGCATCGCTATGAGTAGGAACCTGCTCCTCTCTATCTTGCTGGTCACCCAGCTATAGCTCGCTTTAGCAAGGCTCGCCGGGGCGTTCCCGCACGGTGGGCTGACCCTTGCGTGGCGCCTCTCGGTCGGGAGAATCGCTACTAGGTCTATGCTCCTCCCGAGTCTCGAGGCTAGCCTGCAGGCTAGGTCTGATAGGCCGGCCAGAAGTATCTCTTGCTGGTCGTGGTGTTGCGCCCTGCTAGCTTCGTAGGGGACTATTATTGTGACCTTCTCCGGCCGGTCCGGGTCCTCCACTGCTCCAGCGAACTCCTCTGGGTTTAGGACCGCGTCTATGAGGGGGACAGTCTCGGGCGGGGTGTAGGGGTACCCGGTGTACTCTCCCGCTATGTCGAACACTACTATTCCGCCCTCTGGCTTCTCGATCCTTCTCCTCCTCTGGCTGACCTCGTAGACGAGCCTCTTCACTGTCTCAGTCTTCCCCCCTCCAGTTTGCGCCAGTATGCTTAGGTGCGTCGTGAGCCTCGCGGGGTTGAGGTATATCCTGACCCTATCGTATAAGCTGAGCCTCCCAATGTAGAGGCCCTTCTCCCCATAGTCCGGGCCTAGGGAGTAGTGTATGATTCGCTCGAGCGCGTCGGCGTCCGGCTCCTCTATGCTTGAGAATGGCCTGGGAGGCCTATCATAGGTCTCGAGCCTCTGCCTCCCATGCTCGTCCTTACCTATTAGGCCTAGGACCTTGAGCTCTACCTTCATGATGCTGCTCCACTTTATGAGCTTGTGCGTTGGGCTCAGCAACTCCATGAGAACGCGGTGAGCGTCTTCAAGGTTTGTCTCGCTCACCGACTGATATAGCATGCGGAGCCTATCAACGTCGAGGGCGGGATGAGGAGTTTCCTCTTCTACGTTTACAATCATCCCGAGATACTCAGCGTTCTGAGAGTTGTCCTTTATCAGGACGAGGGTCCCATACTTTACTATGGCTTCGGCAGGCCTCAGTATGATACCCTCTACGCGGGTGTACTCCCTTATGCTGGTTGTGAACCCTGTTATGGGGGCTTGCGCGCTCATATCCTCGACCCCCTCATAATATGTGTCGTGTTCGAGTGGTAAAGTCCCTAATGAAGGAGCTGTACGGTGCTATCCTCTTGCTTAGCTCCTCCAGCATGGCGTGGAGAGCGCTATACTCCCACTCGTTGACCCTGCTCCTCGAGTCCACTACGAGGAGCTGCGGTGGTACGCCATAGGTGGTGGCCATGCTCTGAGCGAGTATGTGCTGCATCGCCTCCATGATGTGCTTGCTACCAGCATAGTACTCTAGGCGGACCGGCGGGATAACCCTAATCATGTCCGCGAGCACCCTCCTGTCTATCCCCAGCCTGGAGGCCTCCTCCGCTATCCTCTTACAGCTCGGGGCTGTCTCGATGAAGAGGTATCGGAGGCGGACCCCGCTAGTCATATTCATAAGCTCCCTGTCTTCTATTGGCGGCTCCTCCTTTATCCTCTCCCTATAGGACTTTAGTATTCTCTTCATGTAGAGCCAGCTCTTGTCGACCTCCACGCTCGTATTGTAGGAGTCGTTGTCCCCCCTGTAGAGGTAGTTGTAGAGTAGTAGTAGGTGGCTATCGCTGGCGAGGTTGAAGAGGCGTAGAACCTGCTTCTCATATATTCTCTCTACGATGTCTTCCAAGCTCTCCCTGGCTATCCGCTCCGCGATGATCTCCCTATCCACATCGCGGCCCTTCACGTCTAGCGCCACGCTCCGCGCCACTACCTCGAGGTAGTTGGCGGCCTCGTGCACGAAGCTGTTTGGATCTATTGCGAAGTCGGAGAGGCATTCTACCCTATACTCTCTAGGTATGTCGTAGTAACCGTCATCAACTAGACTGTAGAACGAGAGCCTCGGCTCGCCCCGGACCGGTCTGGTGCCCTCCCTAAGTATATCTGTGAGTATCTTAACTATGAGATGCCGCCCTACCGAGACGTCTTCAGTGAGGCCTATGACTGTGTGCCCTCCCTTCTCAACCATGTCCTTGATCATGCCTAGGAGGAGGGCCGCGAGAACTCCTGGGTTTACCTTCTCCGTCACATCTCTCCGCACGGTAGCGGCTTCCACGAGGTCTCTGGTCACCTCCTTGTTGAGCCCGGCGTATTGTAGAACCGCTAGAGCGCTCTTCCTGTCGAGATCGAACACCTTGTTGAAGTATGCTCCAATGCTCTGCAGGATACTCCCGTGCCTTACTACGAGGAGAGGCCCATCTATGCTCACGTCTATCGGCCTGTCGTCCCGTAGGAGTGCTAGCACCGCGGCAAGCTCCGCGATGTAGAGGCTTGCCTGCCTCTTCCTATCGTCGCCCCTGACGAGGAGGAAGCCCGGGGCGGCCTCGTTGTAGGGATAGAGGATTCTCTCTTCGAGGCCGTCCTGCGACCAGTAGCGGAGGAGTATGCTCGTTTTGAGGACGAACCCCTCCTGTACGCCGCTAGTGCTCCGGGCGGACCGGCTCCCAGTGTCTATGTAGGCCTCAGCAGCCCACACATCCCCTATGAGCGGCTTCGTCTGGGGCTCAACTACTAGCGACCTATCGAAGACGAGGTCCCTCTTCGAGTTCAGCTCGGCGCCTCTAGCAGCTAGGGCTAGGAGTAGGCCGCTCCAGGACGGCGATACATCTAGTAGGGCTTCCTCCTCGAACGACAAATTATCAACACCATGGTTATGCCGGTCCGGAGAAGAGCTCTAATAAGGGTGGCTTCGGGCCGGGATAAGATGCAAATAAAAAGAGGGTATTACGGGGGGTTAGCGGCCCTTGAACTTGGGCTTCCTCTTCTCGAGGAACGCTGTTACCCCCTCGATTACGTCTTCGGTGCTGAAGAGGAGGCCGAAGAGGTGCGCTTCGAGCGCTAGGCCGGCCCATATGTTGCTCTCTAGGCCGTACTCTATGGCGTACTTCGCTGCTAGTAGCGCTAGCGGCGGCTTCTCGGCTAGCTTTAGGGCTAGGGCTCTAGCCTCCTGCTCCAGCCTCTCCGGCGGCACTACCTTCTCGACGAGGCCCAGCTTGTAGGCCTCCTCTGCCGGGATCATGTCTCCCGTGTATATTAGGAGCTTCGCGTGGCCCCTAGGCACTAGCCTCGGCAGCCTCTGAGTGCCTCCCGCGCCCGGTATGAAGCCCAGGTTTATCTCGGGCTGGCCCAGCATCGTGCCCTCCGCGGCAATTCTTATGTCTGCGCTCATCGCCAGCTCCAGGCCTCCTCCCAGCACGTAGCCGTGTAGCGCGGCTATGATCGGCTTAGTGTAGAACTGCATCTTGAGGGTTAGCTCCTGGAAGCGGCGGCTGAATTTTGCTACCTCTATCGGGGTTACTCCTGCGAATGCCGTGACGTCGGCGCCCGCGCTGAAGGCGCGGCCCTCTCCCTTTATCACCACTACCCTTACGTCCTGGTCGTCCTCCAGTTCGTCCAGCGACTCGGCGAGCTCCTTTAGCAGCTCGGGGCTGAGCGCGTTGAGCCTCTTCGGCCTGTTGAGGACTATCCATGCTATGGGCTTCTCCTTCCTTATTATGATGGTCTTCTTCTTGATCTCCTCGACCTCTCCGTAC
>WAOS01000060.1 GCA_015521185.1 Desulfurococcales archaeon
ACCTCCCCCCGATCCATGCCGGCGAAGAGGGGCGCGGCCGCGGCCTCGAGGAGGCCTGTGGGCCCTACCACCTGCGTCTTAGGGTCCTGGCCCAGGTGCTGGAGTATCTCCGCGAGCCTGCTACTCGAGGGGTCCAAGCCGTCGACGCTAACATTGCCCTCTAGCCTTGCTGGGATGAGCCGGGGTATCACGCCGCTTATCACGCGGAGAATAGTTGTCTTGCCCCCGCCGTTCGGACCGGTCAGGGCGACGCACTCGCCGGGCTCGAGGCTGAGGCTAGCCCCCTGCACGGCGGGCTCACTCGCGCCCGGGTACCAGACTGTTACGCGGCGGAGCTCGACGGCCATCCCGATCCAGCCCGCCACACAGTGCCCACTATTGCCGATGCTATGCTGGCCCCGACCACTGCCTGTCCTATGTTGACTGGTATCTCGCTGGCGGCTGCCAGGGGGCTGCTCATCTCTCCTATGCCAAGGCTGTATATGACGGTGGCCTCGTAGACGAAGTAGCCGAGCACCATCCAGAGGCCGCCGACCAGCATGCTAACGAGGGCCGCGCCCAGCAGGGGCCCCCTCCTGCCGAGGACGTATACCGCGATAGCTACTCCGAGGCCCAGGAGGGGCCACACCCACCAGGGCACTGTGAAGGACACGGTCTTGCCCCAGAAGCTTAGCTCTGTCGGGACGCTCCACCCACCGCTTAGGAGGCCCGTGTAGAGGACTAGGCTTAGCCCTGCGAATAGTGCCCCTATTCCCGCGGAGACCCAGGGTAGTAGCCGGGCCCACCTGTCCCTGGGGACGCGGCTGAGCCTGAGGAAGAGGGCGCCGACTATGAAGCCCTCCAGGCCCTTTATGATGAAGGTGCCCGGAGCGTAGTAGCCGTAGCCCAGAATTATGTCAGCGAGACTGCTCCCTATAGCGCCCGCAATAGCCCCTACCAGGGGGCCGCCGAGTATGGCGGCCGTGTAGACCATGCTCTCTCCGAGGTTGAAGTAGCCCCTAGTCACGGGCGTCGCCACGCTTACGAGAGTAGCAGCCAGGACTAGGGCGCTGAAGACTGCTGAGTAAGAGGCGATCCTAGACCACTCCTCGGAGCTCGACGGGAGCATTCCACCCACCGCGGATACTTAGCAGGCCGAAGTATTCACACGGGGAGAAAGCCGAGAATTAAGCCGTTAGGGGGCAACACTACTACCGGGAGGCGGGGGAACCCTTCATCTACCCCTCTGGGGCATAACAGAGCTAAGCATTCCCGTGTGGCGGCGCGCGGACCGGTTGGGGGGTGGATGTGCTTGGAGGCCTGGCCGGACCGGCTCCGGGGGCCGTGGATAGTTGTCGAGTACATGGAGGAGTACCCTTCTAGGTGGCTGGTAGAGGAGATAGCCGAGGCCTACTGGTCCGCGAGGGCCCACGGGCTCGGGTTCCTAGTCTCGAACGCCTGGGACCCGCGCCTGGTAGCGTTGCTCGAGAGGAGGGGGATCCCGTATAACTCGAGGCCAGCCAGCGCCCTCGGCTGCGAGCCCAGCATAGTGCTCGACATGAGGGCTAGGAGGAGACTAGAGCCCTGGGAGGCCGGGGCGGCGGAGTGCTTGGTTGTGGGGGGAATAATGGGGGACTACCCTCCCCGGGGCCGAGGGCTACTACTAGTCTACTCCCTCCCTGGGGCCGCCGTGCGGAGCCTGGGCCCGGAGCAGATGAGTATTCACACCGCCGCCAAGGTCGCCGCGCTCATAGCTAGGGGGCGCAGGCTCGACGAGATAAGGCTCGCCGGTCCTGGCAGGTTCACCGTTGAGACGCCCCTCGGCACCGTGGAGGTCGAGCTCCCATACGCCTACACTCTGGGTCCCGACGGGCGCCCGGAGGTTCCGGAAAGAGTTAGAAGGGTGCTCGAGAGGGGCGTGCTGTGGGAGGAGTACTGGTGAGCATGGTTGCCGAGGATATGCTTCAGCGGCCGGGAGGCCTACGATAGGATCTCTAGAGCGGTCCGCGTGGACCCGAGAGAGTACGTGGTCCACGTGGCGAGAGGGCTGGGAGGGCCTTTCCTCCTGCTGGCGGGCATCATACTCAGCCAGAACACTACGGACCGGAACAGCATACGCGCGCTGGAGGAGCTCGCTAGGAGGGTGGGCACCACGCCCGAGAGCGTTCTCCGCGCGGGCATCGAGCTGGTCGAGGAAGCTATTCGCGTTGCCGGCGGATATAGGAGGAAGGCCCGGGCGATCTACGAGCTCGCCCACCTCCTGGAGAGGATGGGAGGGGAGGAGTGGCTACTCCGAGAGGATCCGGCGAGGGTGAGGGAGGAGCTTCTCCGCATCGAGGGTATAGGGCCTAAGACTGTCGACGTCTTCATGGCTTTCACCGGCAGGGAGCGCGTCTTCCCTGTTGACACCCATGCGAGGAGGATCGCGTACAGGTGGGGCCTCGTCCCCTCGCCCGGATCGAGCTACGAGAGGGTTAGCAGGGCCTTGGCCGAGTACTTCGAGGGGGTCGACTACGAGAGGGCTCACAAGCTCATAATAGCCTTCGGAAGGAAGTATTGCAGAGCGAGGGCGCCGAGATGCGAGGAGTGCCCCCTGAGAGAGTGCTGCCCGTATGCCCGAGGGCAGTTGCCACGGCGAGGCCGGGGAGGGAGGCCTGGGCGCTAGAGGAGGTTCTAGACGCTCTAGCGCCCGAGCCAGATGCTGTGGCGGTTGAGACGGGCTATCCCGGAGTCTTTGGCGTGATATCCTCCTCTCCTCCCTGCAGGCTCGCGAGCCTCTTCATGGGGTGGGAGTATAGTTTCGTGCGTTCTATAGTTGTCGCTGAGAAGTGCGGTCCGTGCGAGTCCGGCGAGAGGCTCGCGGGCCTCGTCGCGGGGGCGTGCCCTAGGAGGGCCAGGTTTCTCTTCCGCC
Organism: Desulfurococcales archaeon; assembly: GCA_015521185.1. Taxonomy (GTDB): domain Archaea; phylum Thermoproteota; class Thermoprotei_A; order Sulfolobales; family Acidilobaceae; genus S143-63. Next base: position 2,891 of record WAOS01000060.1, read on the forward strand.
TCCGGGGGCCCTGCAAGGGGGCGTTCGACCCGAGGGAGGCGGCCTCTAGGGCGGGAGTCTCGGAGGCCCGCGGGAGCAGGTATGTTCTCGCTGTTGAGGGGGTCGGCGGCTGGGTTATCGCTTCGTGTGGTGTAGCGGTTGAGAGGCCTTATGGGGCGCTTGTTGTTGTGCCGAGGTCGTGCGGGAAGAGTTAATATGGTATTACGCGCTTACTTCCACCGATGAGGGTAACAGTGGTACCCTGTAGTCCGGATGTGATTGGGTCATGCGGGCACGCATAATAGTGGATCCAGAGGTGTTCCAGGACACATACACGCCCAACCCCCTACCGGTCCGCCACGAGATCGTGCAGGAGCTAGTCTCGAAGTACCTCCTAGCGCTGGAGAGGGGGCACCCCTCCACTGATATAACCCTAATCTACGGCAAGTACCCCGGAGTCGTGGGGATAGGGAAGACGACGATTGCTAGGCTCACGGGCCGCCTCCTAGAGGAGACTGCTAAGAGGAGGGGCTACAACGTCAAGTTTCTCCACATCAACACTTACGGATACAGGGGTGTGCACGACCTCGTCAACGCCATTCTAGAGTCTCTTGGGGCCGCCGTGGCGAAGAGGGGGATAAGCCTCGCCGACAAGATAAGCCATCTCGCCGATATTCTCTACATGAAGAACCTCAGGCTCTTCCTCGTGCTGGACGAGGTCCAGAACCTGTTCCTCCGGGGTAGGGACGAGGCGGAGAACCTCTACATGCTCCTCCGAATACACGAGATAAAGCCCTCGAGGATCCGGGGCACTGTGGGGGCTGACTACCTCCTCATAGCCCAGGACAGCAAGATACTCAGCCTGATAAGAGCCATGCTTCCACAGGTCGAGAGCCAGATAGGGTGGAGGATACCCGTAGAGCCATACACCACCAGAGAGCTCTTCGAGATACTCCTAGACAGGGCTAGGAGGGGGCTCGCGCCCGGCTCGTGGGACGACGAGATCCTGGAGAGGATAGCCTGCTACTACGGCAGGGACTGCCCCGAGGCGGGGGATCCGAGGGGGATAGCGAGGAAGGCCATCATAGCGCTCCGGACCGCCGCTGAGAAGGCCGAGGCGAGGGGTGCGAGCCGGATAACGGATCTGGACGTGAGCCACGCCCTCTCCGAGGAGGCCGAGGCCCTCGTCGACGTATCAATGCTAGAGGCCCTGGACAAGCACAGGCTCATACTCCTCCTCGCTATAGCGGAGCTCACCCTGGAGAAGGGCGACTACGCCTCGACGGGCGAGATAAGGGAGAAGTACGAGGAGCTGGCCAGCCTCTACGGCGAGAAGCCCAGGAAGCACAGCCAGCTCCACGAGTACATACGGGACCTCCGCTATAAGGGCCTCATAATCGCGAGGCCGAGCGGGAAGGGGGTCCGGGGGAGGACCACCCTGATACGGCTAGCCCAGGAGATACCGCCCGATGTCGCGCGCATGATAATAAGGAGCATACTGGAGGGGAGGATGCGGTTTTGAGGCTCGAGGATCTCTGCAACCCCGTAACGGTGAGGATACTCCGCTACATCCTCCGCCAGGGACAGGCTAACGTCTCCCGGATAAGCAGGGAGCTGGGAATCCATCATAGGATTGTCCGGAAGCATATGAGCGAGCTGGTTAGGGCAGGGATAGTCGAGGAGGTACGGTACGAGAGGATGAGGATATATATGGCGAGGCTCCGCGATCCCGCTGTGAGCGCGCTCCGGGAAGTGTTAGAAGAGCTGGAGCGCGTCGTCTCTCTCCTGGGTGGTGCTGATGGGTAGCCCGGGCATGGTTGACGTTAGCGGTAAGCCCGTCATCCCTAGGAGGGCGATCGCTAGGGGCAGGATAAGGCTGAGGCCCGAGACGGTCCGCCTCATCCGTGAGGGCCGCGTAGAGAAGGGTGACGTGCTGAGCGTCGCGAGTGTAGCAGCTGTCATGGCGGTGAAGGATACGCCTAGAATAGTCCCGCTGTGCCACCCAATCCCTATTCATGGTGTGCGGACGGGCTTCGAGCTGGGCCCGGACTATGTGGAGGTTACTGTCGAGGTCGTTACCAAGGCTGAGACTGGCGTGGAGATGGAGGCCCTCACAGGCGCTGCCGCTGCCCTCCTGGCGGTTTGGGACATGGTTAAGAAGTACGAGAAGGATGAGGAGGGCCAGTACCCTGTGACGAGGATAGAGTTCATCAGGGTGGAGAGGAAGGAGAAGGGTGTCTAGCCGAAGAACTCGTCCAGCGTCGTCCCGGGAGCTTTCTTCCTCGACCTTCTCCTCCTCTTCTCCTTCTTCTCGGCGCTAGCCCCTGCCGCTTGCTCCTGCGGCTCCACCTTCCTGGCCCGCCTGATCTTCTCGGCTAGCTTAAGGATCTCGTCGGCTCGCGGCCCGGCCAGGAACTTCACCTCCTCCCTCGTAAGCCCGTAGCCCAGGGAGAGGCGGGCGGCCATTATGGGGCTGGGAGAGTTCCTGAATATTATGAAGAGTATTGGGAGTATCTCGGCCTTGAACGTGGCCTTCGACACTCCTAGGCGGGGCGCAAGCTTCTCAGCTATCTGATCGCGTATCCTCCTCACCTCGCGGAGGCTCGCCATCATCTTGATCCGGTCCGGATAGCTGTACTTCGACTTGAGTATCGCCCCCTCCCTCCTAGCGAAGGCTACGCCCGGCCCTATCAGGTCGAACACGTAGCTTAGGAGGCTCCAGTGTGTCCTGTACTTCGCCCTGAAGAGGAACACTGTGGCTCTAGACAGCGCGTCGAAAGCCCTGTGGAGGTCCGAGGGCTCCGCGTACTTCCTCGGGACGTTATCGTTCAGCCACGCTATCAGCGTCTCATAGTCCTCCTCGCTCTGGGTCACGGCCTTCTTCGCCATCCACGCCGCTTTGGCGTAGAATATCATGTTGAGCGTCCTCCATATGTCGACCCTCTTCTCCCTCCCACGCAGGATCGCCCTAGCCAGGTCGTAGGTCACGCGGCCGTACCCCTCGGCTATGGCTTGGAGATCGTTTATAGCAGCTCTAAGGTCTCCCTGGCTTAGCTCGGCTATGAGGCGTAGAGCCTGCTTCTCGCAGTATAGCCTCTCACGCTCGCATATCCTCTCGAGTACCGCCATGATGTGGGTCTTCGAGAGGGGCTTGAAGGGGACTAGTAGGCATAGGTCCCTCAGCGGTCGGAGCTGGTCCTTCCAGGGGTCGTTCGCGGTCATGACTATGGGGTTCAGGGTCTGCGGGATTATGCGTATTAGCTCCTGGAGGCCTCCCGCGTCTTCTCTAGGCGCGATACCGTCTATCTCGTCTAGGAGTATCACTACTCCCTTGCCGAAGAGAGGCTTCTTGAAGGCTGCGGTGCCCACGACCCGCCTTATGGCTTGGGCCGACCTATAGTCGCTAGCGTTCAGCTCTATTACCTCGAAGCCGTGCTGGTTAGCGTAGGCCTCGACCAGGCTAGTCTTCCCGACGCCCGGCGGGCCGTAGAGGAGGGCCGCCCTCTTGCTGGGGGGCTTCCCCCGAGCCCAAGCTGCGAACCACGCGGAGAGTATCCTCTTGGCCTCCTCCTGGTTCACGACCTCGTCAACAGTCCGCGGCCTATACTTGATTATCCAGGGCAGCCTCTTACCGGCCGCCCTGCGGGCGAGGCTCATCACTCAACACCTAGCTTCCGGCCAAGCATCGAGAGCCACGCGAGGAGAGCGCTCAGCTGTATGTCGTCGTCGCTCCCCTCGACCAGGCGGTAGTGAATCTCTCCTACGTAGTCCGCTATGAGGACTCTCGCCTCCTCGGGAATCTTCACCTCGTTGCTGAATATCTCCCTGTGTATCTGCTTGACTAGGTCCTCACCGCTTAGCCCATACTCTATCATGAGCTTCCTCATGAAGGTCCTAGCCTGGTCGAAGTCGCCGCGGAGCGCGGTCATAATCATCTCGCGCACCTCTTTCGGCTTCGCGAGGCCTACGACCTTGTAGACAGCGTCCACTGTGACCTTGCCTAGCGCGGCGGCCGCCTGGAGTATGTTTATGGCCTTCCTCATGTCTCCCTGGCTTATCTCGTAGATAGTCTCGAGTGCTTTGGGATCGTACTCTACCCCCTCGTTCTCAGCTATGTACTTGAGCCTGGCGACCACGTCCTCCTTCTTCAGGGGCTGGAACCTGAAGAAGGCGCACCTGCTCTGGATCGGGTCTATTATCTTGCTGGGATAGTTCGCTATGAGTATGAACCTCGTCTGGGCGCTGTAGAGCTCCATGAGCCTCCTGAGAGCCTGCTGGGCGTCAGCGGTCATGTTATCGGCCTCGTCCAGAATAATTATCTTGAAGGGTATGTCTGGCGGTGTCCTGCTCCTAGCGAACTCCTTGACCTTCTCCCTAATCACGCCTATGCCTCTCTCGTCGCTCGCGTTCAGCTCGAGAACGTACTGCCTGTAGTACTCGCCGTAGAGTTCTCTCGCTAGCGCGTGGGCTGCTGTAGTCTTCCCGGTGCCTGCCGGTCCGGCGAAGAGGAGGTGGGGCATGTTCTTCGCCTTAACGAACATCTTAAGCCTCTTAACTACCTCCTCCTGGTTAACTATCTCGTCAAGAGTCTTAGGCCTGTACTTCTCTACCCATAGAAGCTCTAGCGCGCTACTCACTCCTAAGCACACCCCTCAATACCGGACCGGTGTCCTACCGGCCTATTTTAGGGTCGGCTCCCCCGGGCTGCTAGACCTTTATCAGTCCCGATCACTCACTAACGCCTATACCCGGGTGCCTTGCTGGGTTGGAGCCCGAGAGCCAGCTGAAGCTCATAAGCATGGACTACGTTCTGAGGCCTGTCAGGGTCGTGTTCCTGACAACCCCGGAGGACCCAGTCCCCACGCCGGGGGGACCTGTGAGGGTTAGGAAGGGCGACGAGATAGAGCTGCCGCGATGGCAGGCTAAGCTTCTGGCGGAGAGCGGTATTGTCGAGGTGAGGGACGAGCCTATTGACCTCGACACTGTAAACATGTTCCACTATAGGGAGAAGAGGAGGACGGGCGCTAACCAGCTCACCCCTCTACCCCAGGACTTCTACCCGAAAGCCTTCGAGCTAGTCGAGAGGCTGGACAAGCTGATACGGGAGAGGCCCTACCACATGCTCCTCCGCGACAGGGAGATACTGGAGAAGAACCTCATAGAGCTTAGCGAGACAAGGCTTGCAAAGATCATCAGGCTCGCTATGACCGAGGAGGGCGGGGTGCGAGAGAAGCTCACGCCGGAAGAGACCGTGGTCTACGATAGGATACTCGCGACCATAAGGTCCTGGAGGGACTACATTAAGAAGCCCTTCAAGCAGGGGTGACGCGGGATGGCTGAGGAGCACTTGGAGGCGCCCGCCGAGGAGTATAGGTATCTCGACAGGTTCATGGACTTCATTAGGAACTATAGGGACGAGGAGGGCAACTTCAAGTATATGGCTAGGCTCCGCAGGATGATGAACTTCGACCTCCGCAGCCTCCCAATCGACTACGCGGACCTCTACAGGTATGATCCTGGGCTCGCGGAGGCGCTAATCGATGATCCCCGGACCGTTCTACGCGAGGCTGCCGAGGCCATCAAGAGCATAGTGAGCCTCGAGAACCCGCAGTATGCGGAGAAGAAGAAGGCGTTCACCCCTAGGATCTATGGCCTGTTCGAGACGGTCCGCATAAGGGAGCTGAGGAGCGAGCATATAGGGAAGCTTGTTCAGATCGAGGGGATTGTTACGAGGATGCACCCGATAAGGAGCAGGCTTGTGAAGGCAGTCTTCAGGCACGAGAAGTGCGGTGCGGAGTTCGAGTGGCCCCCGGGGCATCACGAGGCCGTCGGCGACTACATAGAGAAGCCTAGCATTTGCCCCGTGTGTGGTGAGGGAGGCGGCAAGTTCGTCCTCGTGAAGGACAAGAGCAAGTATATCGACTGGCAGAAGATCACCCTGCAGGAGAAGCCTGAGGATGTTCCCGGCGGGCAGATGCCTAGGAGCGTCGAGGTCCAGCTGACCGAGGACCTCGTGGATAGCGCTAGGCCTGGCGATAGAGTCACGATTGTGGGCATCCCCAGCATAGCCCAGACCAGCGGGAGGAGCCCTCTCTTCGAGCTCTTCGTAGAGGCGAACAGTATCAGTGTGAGCGAGAAGGCGCTCGAGGAGATCAGTATAACTAGGGAGGACGAGGAGAGGATCAGGGAGCTCGCTAGGGACCCGTGGATAAGGGAGAGGATAATCGCGAGCATAGCCCCAAGCATATACGGGCATTGGGACCTCAAGGAGGCTATTGCCCTTCTCCTCTTCGGCGGGGTCCCCAAGAGGATGCCGGACGGCACCAGGATTAGGGGCGACATTCACGTCCTCTTCGTCGGAGATCCTGGAGTGGCGAAGAGCCAGCTTCTCCAGAGCGCTGCGAGGATAGCGCCTAGAGCGGTGTATACGAGCGGTAAGGGGAGCACCGCGGCGGGTCTCACCGCGGCTGTAGTGAGGGATCCGAAGACGGGCGAGTACTTCCTCGAGGCTGGCGCGCTCGTGCTTGCCGATGGGGGCGTCGCGATTATTGACGAGTTCGACAAGATGAGGCCTGAGGACAGGACAGCTATACACGAGGCTATGGAGCAGCAGAGCTACGCGTACGATTTCGAGGTCCTGCTGGCAGACGGTACACGGGCTAGGATAGGGGAGATAGTTGACACGCTCATGAGCGAGCAGGCGGACCGCGTTGTTAGGGGCTACGAGACAGAGATACTCTTGGAGCCCGATCTCTGGGTATTCGCCTACGACCCCGAGACGGGCATGCTGGAGCCCCGGCGGGTGAGCAGGGTCTCCCGCCACGAGGCTCCCCCGCTCGTGGTCGAGATAGTTACGGAGGACGGGAGGAGCATCACCATTACTCCCGAGCACCCGGTGCCCGTCCTGGAGGGTGGCGGGATTAGGGAGAAGCCCGCGATGGAAGTTAGACCGGGCGACTTCCTCCCCAGCGCCCCGTGCTATGATAAGGGTATCGGGCCGGGGCTCGAGCCATGGGAGGCTAGGGAGCTGGCCGCCAGGATCGCTAGGAGGGCCGTTCTCCACGGGGGCCGGGAAGGGAGTGTGCCCTTCCTAGGCGTGAGGCTGCCCCGGGAGGTCTTCGCTTCTGGACTGGAGGCTAGGAGGAGCTTCGTTGAGGCCCTCCTCGGCGGGCATAACATGGTCTACGCTAGCACGCGCGGGGCTGCTGAGGACGTGGCCGACATCCTCTGGAGCGTCGGTTATAGGAGCAGGGTGGAGAGGCTCGGCAGGGGCTGGCTTGTCCGCGTAGTGGATAGGGGCGGGTGCAGCGCTGCTCGCGGGGGAGTGCGTGTTTTGGAGGTGAAGCTTAGGAGCTACTCTCACAGGTGGGTCTACGACATAACGGTTGAGCCGCACCAGCTCTTCGCCGGTAAGGGGGTCATACTGCACAACAGCATTAGCATTAGCAAGGCGGGAATCGTTGCTAGGCTAAACGCGAGGGCCAGCATACTCGCGGCGGGCAACCCGCGCTTCGGCATTTACTTGCCGGATAAGGACTTCATGGACAACGTTAACCTTCCCCCAACGATCATCTCCAGGTTCGACCTCATATTCGTGGTTCGCGACGTCGTGGACCCGAAGAGGGATGAGAGGCTCGCAAAGTACATTCTCGAGGCTCACAGTAATGTTGAGAGGTTCAAGCCAGAGATCGAGCCCGACCTACTCAAGAAGTATGTCATATACGCTAGGCGCTACATAAGGCCTAGGCTCACGCCCCAGGCCAAGAGAATGATAAAGGACTTCTTCGTAAAGATGAGGGCGGCGAGCCCCTCCCGGCAGGGGCAGGGCGGCGAGGAGGCCCGGGGAATCCCCATTACTGCTAGGCAGCTAGAGGCTATCATAAGGATCTCCGAGGCCCACGCCAAGATGGCTCTCAAGGAGGAAGTTGGGGAGGAGGACGCTAGCGAGGCTATACGGATAACCCTGTCCTTCCTAGAGAGTGTTGGCTACGATGTTGAGACCGGGGAGATCGATGCGAGCATCATTATGACGGGTAAGAGCCTCTCAATGATAAGGCTCATCAGCGTGGTCACCGACACTATAAAGAGCCTTAGAGGGGATAGGGACTGCGTTCCCTTCAAGGAGATCGCGAGAGCTGTGAAGGAGAGGTATAAGGTGAGCGAGACGAAGATCAAGGAGGCGTTCGAGAAGATGGAGAAGGACGGCCTAGTATACCAGCCCAGGACCGGCTGCTACAACGTGGTGTAACAGTTTGAAGCGGGCGACGAGGAGACTCCTATCCCTGCTCGGATACAAGAGCCTCTACCCCCCGCAAGAGGAGGCGGTTAGGAGGGGGGTGGAGGATGGTGCGAACCTTCTCGTCGCCACACCAACCGCCAGCGGCAAGACACTCATAGGGGCGATAGCTATCGCTAACGCTCTTGAGCGGGACCCCAACGGTAGGGCGTTCTACCTTGTCCCGCTTAGGAGCGTTGCCATGGAGAAGTACTCCGAGCTCCGAGTCCTCGAGAAGCTCGGGATTAGTGTTGGCCTTGCTATCGGGGATGTTGTGACGAACCCTGGGGCCCGCCTTCTCGTGTCGACATATGAGAAGCTAGATAGCATGCTCAGGAGCAGGCCAGGCTTTCTCGATGGTCTCAGGGTCCTCGTGGTAGACGAGATCCACTATTTGGGGGACGAGAAACGCGGCATAGTGCTTGAGAGCCTACTCGCGAGCATACTCTCCGTCTCTAGCAACCTGCAGATCGTGGCTCTCAGCGCCACAGTCCCTAACGCGGGGGAAATCGCGGAGTGGCTCGGAGCCGAGGCCATAGTCATGGACTGGAGGCCTGTCCCCCTCAGGGAGGCCGTGTTGAAAGGCTACGAGCTCTACTATCCCAGGGAGGGGCAGTGGGATGAGCTTGAGAGAGTGACTGGGAAGCCGTACCTCGACGCTGCTCTGGCCGTTAACAGGGGCGGGGGGCAAGCGCTGGTTTTCAGCATGAGTAGGAGGAGAGTTGTTCAGCTCGCCTCGTCAAGCGCTCGCCACTACAGGAGGCTTTCATACAATAAGAGCG
>WAOS01000061.1 GCA_015521185.1 Desulfurococcales archaeon
GGAGACCCAGCCCCGCGAGGAGCCCCCTGTGGACTATATTGTTGGGGAGATAAGTGAGAGGAGCATGCGGAGGGCTGGGATCGACAGGGCCGAGCACGTGATCATATGCTACGAGGACGACAGCAAGAATATTCACGCGAGCGCCCTAGTTAGGAAGATAAATCCTAAGGCAAAGATAACCACGGTCGTTAAGGACCGGACCGCCCTGGACATACTCGTAATGCTGGGAGTGGACTACGTGCTACCGCTCTCGATACTCGGCCGCCTCCTCGTAAGCACCACCTTCGAGCCTAGCGTCACAAAGTTCATAGCCGACGCTGCAAGCGCGAGGGGAGGGGCGGACCTCGTCGAGATAGAGGGCGAGGGAGGGAAGGTCGAGGAGCTGGAGGAGAAGCACCACGTCCGCGCTATCGCTGTGGTGGAGGATGACGGGAGCGTCCGCCCGGTCCGGAGGGGCGAGACTATCCCTAAGGGCAAGAGGGTTGTGGCGGTCCGGGAGGCAGAGGAGGATTAGCCTGTGTGGAGGCTGATCCAGGCTAGGTCCTCGAGCGCCTCTAGAATGTCTAGAGCGTGGTAGATGCTGTGCTCGCTCCACACGGCCACCCCGTGCCTCTCCATAATTATAGCGTTGCAGCCCCGGACCGCCTCGTCCGCCACAGCCTCAGCCAGGGCCCACGTCCCCGGCCTGATATAGGGTACTCGGCCAACACATGATATCTGCAGGCCGGCCTCGCTCATGAGGCCCGGGTCTATGTGGCCCCCGCGGAGTGTTAGGGCTAGCACGCTCCTCGGGTGGGCGTGGACCACCGCGACAGCCCTAGGCTGCTTCCGGTATATTGCGGCGTGCATCCTCCACTCGCTACTCGGCCTCCCCCGGACCGGCGTGCCGTCTGGGAGGATGCGGGCGACGAGCTCCGGCCCTACTAGGGGGCGGGGTATTCCGCTGGGGCTGATCACTATTTCCCCGCGCGCCCTGTCGAGTATGCTCGCGTTGCCCCCGCGGACCTGGACGAGGCCCCTCTGGTACATCCACCTCATCACTCTGGCAACGTCCTCCTCGAAGCCCATGAGGGGGTCACCCGGTCCGCCTAGGGGGCATCCTGTACAGGTATATTACGCGTTGCCAGCCGGGCTCTCCTATCACCCGGTTCGGCTCCCACCCGGGCACGGGGAAGTCGAGGCTAGCCACTCTCGCCCCTGGCCTTAGCTCGAGCTCCAGCTTGGGCCGGAGGGCCTCGTTCACACTGCTCAGCAGGTAGAGGTATACCGCGGTCGCGTCATCTATGCTCACGCTCATGAAGTCGGCGTTCAGCACTACCACCTTCTCCGCCACGCCCTCGAGGGCCGCCCGCTCGAGGGCGGCCATGGCTAGGCTCTCGTTTATCTCCACGCAGACGCTCTTGCGGACGCCGTAGTCTCTGGCGGCGGCTACCGCGACTCTCCCGTCGCCGCAGCCGAGATCGTAGAACACGTCGTCGGGGCCGAGCTCTAGAGCGTCGAGTATGAAGGGTATGATCTCCTCCCTCACCGGCACGAAGGGGACTATCTGCCTGCTCCCCAGGGCGAGCGCCATCCGCGCTAGCCACTCCTCAGCCCTGCGGAGCTCCTCGCTCCTCTGGTACAAGCGGGACACCCCAGGGGAGGCCCCCTGCCACTCATAATAATAGCGTGGCGCGGTGAAAGGAAAAATATAGAGCGCCACGCGTGGGGGCCCGGGGGATGGCGCCATGCATCATAGGCTGCGGCGCTATGGGAAGCCTCCTAGCCCTACAGCTCTACAGGGCCACGGGGGAGCCCCCGGTATGCATCGCTAGAGACCCGGGCCGCGCGAGAGAGCTTGCCAGTCTCGAGGTCGAGGAGGGGGGAGCCCTCCGCCACGTACCAGTTGAGGCCTACAGCGGGCCGGTGCCGGGCCTGTGCCGGACCGCTATAGTGGCGGTCAAATCGTGGAGCCTCCCGGGGGCTCTTCGAGCCGCCAGGCTTTCCGGGGCGGAGAAGGTCTTCCTACTCCTCAACGGCCTTGTGGGAGAGGCAGAGGCGGCCCGCTACGGCTACAGGCCGAGGTTCATAGTCTCGACCTACGGGGCGCGCCGGACCGGTAGGGCTAGGGTTGTCATTGCTGGTGAGGGCTACCACGTTATCGGCCTTCCCGGGGCGCTCGACGAGGAGAGCTGCAGGCTCGCCGGTCTCCTCCGCATGGGCGGCGCCAAGGCGTGGTGCACTGGGAGGATAGAATGGTACAGGTGGCTTAAGGCGGGGGTTAACGCGGCGATAAACGGTGTGACGAGCGTTCTCTGGGCGCCCAACAGGGTTGTAGTTGAGAATCCTTGGGCCCGGCGCGTCGCCCTCCGTGTTGCGTGGGAGGCGGCGGAGGCTGCTCGCCGCGCGGGCGTGGAGCTGCGCGGGGAGGAGGTGGTGGGCGAGGTATTGAGGGTGGCCCGTGACACGGGTGATAACGTCTCGAGCACGCTCCAGGACCTCGAGGCGTGCCGCCGAACGGAGGCGCCAGCGATATATGAGCCCATAATTCGCGCCTTGGAGGGGCGGGCGCCAACTATCGAAGCCCTATATTTCCTAGTTAGGGCGTTAGAACTGGGGGGTCTGAGGTGCAGGGGAAGAAGGTCACAGCACCCCGCCTGGCAAAGATGAAGGGTAAGACCCGCATAGTCATGGTGACAGCCTACGACTACCCCACGGCCCGCCTGGTAGACGAGGCCGGGGTAGACGCGATCCTAGTCGGGGACAGCCTAGGAATGGTAGTCCTCGGCATGGACACGACCCGGACCGTCACCCTCGAAGACATGGAGCGCCACACAGCCGCCGTAGCAAGAGCAAGACCCCGCGCGCTACTAGTGGCGGACATGCCCTTCGGCAGCTACGAGCCTAGCACCAGCAAGGCGGTTGAGAGCGCCATAAGGCTCGCAAGGGCTGGCGCAGAGGCGGTAAAGCTGGAGGGCGGCGAGGAATACGCGGACCGGATACGCGCGATAGTACATGCTGGGATACCGGTCATGGGCCACATAGGGCTCACACCCCAGAGGAGCCTCCGCCTAGGAGGCTACAAGCTCCAGGGCAAGACTCAGAGCGCCGCCGAGCAGCTCCTAAGAGACGCGAAGGCACTCGAAGAGGCCGGAGTATTCGCAATAGTAATAGAATTCACCAGCCCCGACACGGCCAAGAGGATAACGGAGAGCGTAAGCGTGCCCACCATATGCATAGGGAGCGGGCCCCACTGCGACGGCCAAGTACTCGTACTCCACGACCTCCTCGGCCTAACCCCCGAGCCCCCACCCTTCGCCAAGAGGTACGTGGACTTATCGAGCATCATTAAGAGGGCGGTCCAGGAGTACGCCAGGGAGGTCCGGGAGGGCCTCTTCCCAGGCCCCGAGCACACGCCCCACAAGAAGAACAAGCAAGCCCCAGGCTAGATCGAACAGGAAACCTAGACTACCCCGCCGGGCCCACACCAGGCCCCAGCCCCCTGCGGGCCGGGGCCGCTACTCTCCGGGAATCCTAGCCCTTGCACTCCTCCCTTAACCAAGCATCCGCCTCCCGGAACATGTCCTCCACGAACTCCCCCAGCTCCTTCTCCACGCTCTCATCGCTGTTCTCGTGTATCGCCTCGAGCGCCCTATGCAGGACCTCGCACCTGCACTGCCCGCCACCGGAGGAGCAGAGCACGTCCCTGCAGAGCCCAACAGCAAAGTCGACCAGGTCCTGCAAGAGAATTATAGCGTTCCTCCGAACACTCATCCTAATAAGGCTCTCCAGGATGCCCACATCCACTATGATCCCGTCGAGAACCTTCCTGCACCCAGACCCCTCGGCTATCCTCGCGAGCTCCCTAGCCCTATTATAAAATGTCCAAAGCGCCTCCCTAGCCAGCCTATCGAAATCGACTATCCCATCATCGCTCCTAATATGGGTCAGGAGAGCCTCGCCAACACTCCCAACGAAAACCCTCACAACAGGCTCTCCCGGAAGCCTCCCCTTCTTACTGGCCGCGGCAGCCGCCGGCAGCACGAGAACCATACTGTCCGTACTGCCCGGCTCATCGCGTACCATGCCAGGCCGCTCCAGCTCCGCGGGCCCGCCCGGTCTAGCCCTCAAATACCACACCTCTTATTGATTTTATCAATTTTATACACAGCTCCTGGGATCATGCGTACCCAGCCCTTATCCTCATCCTAAATTTGGCTCGACAAGAGGTTAATAAAGGAGACACCTTTTTTTGAAAAATATCGTTGAGTTTTTTCATATTATGATGTGTTCTAGCGCGTTTTTGATTGCTTCTTTTATGTTGTTTCTTAGAAGTGATAGGTGGACGTTCCTACTATTGATTGGTTTTAGTATTACCGATGTTATGAGGCTTACATTGTACACAATTGGGAAGACTCCATGGCCGGCCGGCCATGTGTATGATCCTGTTTGCCCGATCGGTCCGGTGAGGCTTGCCTGTTGCATGAGTGCGGGGTCATGCGTTATCCCTATTTGGGGGTAGTGGTAGACTCTTGGCAGGCTACCCTCTGTTATCTCGTCTAGGCTATGTAGCCTGCCTTGGCCCGCGTTGTTCAGCATGTAGATGAGTCTTATCGCTGCGGGCACGAGGAATTGGGCGCAGGGCCCGGGAACGGCTTGGTTCTTTAACGCGTTGATTATGGACTTGGGGTTGAGTGCCTCGGTTATCCTGGGGCCTCCTGGGACTCCGAGCGGGAGGTGGAAGTAGGTCTTTATCGTGCCTTGGGTGGGGACTTGCATGAAGAGCTCTACTATGTCAGCGGGCACTTGCTGGTTACGGAGGATATCCTCTAGCTCGTCCTTCACTAGGTTTTCGAGCTTGCTGGACAGTACGGTCTGGAGAGTGTCGATCACGAGACTAGCCACAAGGTTCGGGCTCGGCTGCACGTTAGCGCTCCTAAGGACGCCGGTAGTTATGAGGCCGAGCTCGCCGGGAGGCATCAATGTGCTGTATAGATACTCCTTCTCGACCTGCTGGGCCTCCCCCTGTTCGGCTTGGAGCCACGGATATTTGATATCTTTAAGGTGGAATATGTGGTCAACGTTAGGATCTATTAGGTTACGGAAGCTCCCGGCCCTCTCCCTTAGATTATCTATTATACAGGCGAGTATGTCATCCAGAGGCTCACCGGTTTGGCCTGTAAGAGTTGCGACAACCTCTCTGGTCAGTGAGTGTATCAGCGCTGCTAAGGACCTGAGCGCTTTGGCCAGGCTTTTGGAAGCCCCCTTAATCGCATTGATGGCCGCGCCGCTACCCGTTAGCCTGTTTAGCTCCTGTTCTATGTCACTTGCTAGCCGCTCGAACTCGTCCGCTAGTTTCTCGTAGTACAGTATTGCTAGCTCGTCTATGATCCTGAGACCATTAGCCTTGCAGTAGATTGCCTCGTCACTTGCCCTCAGCAGGAGCCCTACCCTCTGGGCGTGCACGGGGTACTTTCGGAATATGTAGTTGTATATGTTTGAGAGTATTCCGACGGTGAGTATGCTGTAGTCCTCTATGTGGAGGACGACATCGTCTATGGTGAGGTTGGAGAAGCGCACTCCAATATTGATGTCCTTTGTCATCCTGTGTAGGAGGTCGAGCTGGAAGGCGCTCGGGAGCATGTCGGACTGGACCAGGGCTAGGAGCTGGTGGGTCGGGAAGGGTATGAGGGGCGGGTTGGGGCCGAGCACGTTGTTCGGGAGCAGGCTGAGGTAGAGCCCGGTGCCGATAGCGGACTCGGGCGTGCCGCACCGGGTGTTCCGGGTTAGATCAACGTCCTCCGGGTTCCTCTGCACGTCCAGTATGCAGCAGTATGTGCCTATGTCGACATACACGGAGTCGTAACCCCTAGAGTCTGTGGGCACGACGAGCATGCTCTGGCCGATCTCGTCCTTGAGCTCCACCTCTATAATCTCGTACACGCTGGGGAGTGCGTTAGTATTTATCCCGCTCAGCTTACGCTTATCGACGAGAAGGCAGTGCAGCCCGTTCCTAACACACTTGTCCACAGCCTTCCTGATCTTGTTCTGGACTTGAGGGTCACTGCTATTAGCAACGAGCTTCATTATCTTACTGTATATCAGGTTTATTCGAGCTGCTGGCCCCTGGGCTAGGAGGAATGGGCTCATAGCCGTGGGGGCCAGCACGAGGCTGGGGGCGCCGAGCCCCGACAGGTACCGTATCCTTCCGGGATTGTCCGGTACTTCTTTGAGGAGTAGGAGGACGCTCTGGAAGTTTACGGTCATAGCGTCTAGAAGCTTAAGGAGCTCCCTCAGCACTTCCTCGGATTTTATAACTTCACTGTTCAGCTTCGCAAGTAACTCCCGGACGATATACGCGCTTCCGAGGAACACGCTTAGAACCCTGTATCGTAGGAGGAATGATGAGGGCAGCTGATACCTCCTATGGGCCTCCCGCATAAGGTCCGGCCTCTGGTGTAGCGTGCCGTTCAGTATTGCAAGTGGGAGCCCGTAGACCAGGTCTAGGAGGAACTCCCTAATCTTACTTATATAATATCTAGTATAATATTTTTCAATATCTCTAAGCCTAGTAGGGTATTGGCCTGCGAGCCCGCCCAGGTCGGCCTCGCTCAACGCTCTTCTAATATCCTCGAGCAGAACAACGCCGTCGTACGTCAACACAGAACTATAGAATCCTACTAAACCACTAAGGGCTCTCAGAGCATAGCTGAGTATCCTCTTATAATTATCTCCTATGGTATAGTTAATATTACCCTGCAGTATGCTGGTCACTATCTTCGTGTACGAGTCCCATACTATGCCTGAAAGGGTCTTCATGTAAAGCCTCTTCATGTACGTACCGAAGGGCCGCCGGTAGGGAGGGGTAGCCAGCATCCCTATAAGGCTCGGAAGAGGCGCGACCTCCTTCAGCCTCAACTCGTATTTACAGAATATTCGCCTAAACTTATCATATATTTTATATACTTCATTATTTATTACATAACTTCCGCTGAGGGTGCCGCGGGCCAACGCGTAGGAGGCGAGGAGCCATTTCTCGTATAGGTTAGAGAATATTCTCGCCACGCTCGGGGCATAGTACCTCATAATATAGCTAGTACCCTGTACATGCTGCTCGTATGTTGTCTGGAGGACGTCTTGCAGGTCGCTAAAGTAGCTGACTGCTTGGAGTCTCCTCATGTAGGGGGACTTCGCTATGATGGCCGGGAGCCTGGACTGGGATACTGTTCCCAGGGAGTATATGTACTCGTGGCAGGCCTCATCTTTTATCGTCACGTTAAAATCTGTAGCCATTTAGCGAGCATCACCGAGCTATAGATGCTTGTCATGGAATCAGATAAATTTCTGATACCGAATAATGTATTAACGGTGACACGGGTTAAGCAAGGGCCCGGACACTAAGAAAGAGATTATATGCGTTCCTTGGGAGATTAGCAAGCCCGACGGTTCAATATCTACCGTGTGCTTCTGCGACCCACTCGAAAAGGCCGGCTCTCAAAAGAGTAGCTCCACCGGCCAGAAGGGTAATACTGTGACGAATATTTTTAATCTTATGAAAGCATATTATGAGTATTTCGATATGAGACCCCCAATAAACTCTTGGATCACCCAACGATCGGGGGAAATTTTGGTCCTGAGAACCCCTAGGAGGTATAGCCACGCTCCCCCCATGAGCCTAGTCGACTACATAGCAGAGCTCGTAGGCCAGCACAGGAGCATGCGCTGGAAATACAAGAAAGAGCCACCGAACTACCTAATCGATTTTGTTGATGAGTGCGTCGGCAGAGAGGGGGTGCCCGACCTCACGCTGAAGGTAAAGACTAGCAATTGCGTAGATAAGATGTATAAGTGGCTCTCTAATGTGTGGGAGGGCATATTCAAGATAGTCCTGGGGATACAAAGAAGCTTTACTACTCGGAACCTCAGTAATATTATTGATGCTAGCCAGGCGGAAATTTTGGGGTTCCCAGAGAATAGTAGGATGTGGAAGCTCTCCCAGTTATGGTCGATGCTCGAGTACACGATATTCCTTCGCAGGTTCAGGGTTATGGCTGTTGAGGGGAGCAACCTACCCTTTGAGTCGCTCGTTTTTGATCTTAAGGATATAGTTTCGAAGCTTGTCAGGAAGAGCATGGAGAATAGTTCACTCCGGGACTCAAAGGATATTGTCGAGTGGTTCGTTCTCCAGGCGTGCTGTTACAGTAGCCTAGCTGTGTTCCCCCTTCTAATATGGTATTCAACGATCTTCGGGACCGAGCTCCCCCCGGCGACTCTGAGCGCTTACACTCCGGAGCTTGAGTGGGCTGGCGAGGGGGCGGATGTCGAGTGGTTCCTTCGCGACAAGGCATCGGAGGAGGATATCTATGGCGTTATGAGCTGGAGAACGCTGGAGCGCTACTCTAGGATGCTTGACTTCGACGCTACCATCGTGACTGCCGCCCTCGAGATATTCTATGGAAGGTTCCTCTCGAACCCCTGGATTAGGTCGAGCGTATACTCGAGCTTCATGAGAACAGTCACTAGGCTCGCCAGCAAGGGGGAGAAGCGGGGCTCCAAGAAGAGCTTGACAGTCATACCCGCGATATACCCCTACAGCTCTATGCACTGGCGGGCACAGTGGATCCCGACACCCCTGACGAGCAAGAGGCTCATAAGCAGCAGGGTGAGGGACGCGCTGAGGGACCAGCTACAGAGGCTCACGCGAAGATTCGCCACTCGCAGGCAGTGGGAGGATGCTGCTAAGATGATAGTCAGTGCGATACGCGAGGAAGCCCTCAGGGAGGAGAGCAACCGCGCCTCGAGGCTCAGGAGCATCCTCCAAGAAATGAGCTACTATTGGCCCAGGAGTAGCTGCGTGAAAGGCGTCATACTCGAGGTCCAGCACCCCCTCGCGAACTACTACCTCTTCGACAAGATCGCAACCTACAATATGGCGTACGTTCCGGGGCCCTCGATCGCCGTTAACATCGTTTACCTGTTCCTCAACAGGCTGGAAGCAGCCGACTACTTGGAGACCGCCTACTACTACATAGTTGATACGGAGGCCCTACTCAACGGAGCAAAAACAGTGTACGAGGAGGGTGGAAGCATAGATGATAGGATTAAGAGGACGTTTGAGAGGCAAAAGCACAGCTACTCCTATAATGACTATTTAATCAATAAAAACATAAAAATATTATCAATCAATCTCGAACGAATAATGAAAGCAATACTGCTAGAAGAATACTTAGAAAAAATCAAGGGAGGCATAGTAGATAGTTGTCTCTCAACCATCGTAGACCTCAACAAAGAGATACTAAGTGTCTCCAGATGGTGAGCCACTATGGACACCCGGAGAATCAAGCGGCTCCGCATAAGGCTCCTACGGAGAGATATCGAATCCTCATACGAGGCACAGTGGACTCTACTGAAGAGGGTGCGCCGTGACAAAACGAGGGGCCTCTTCAAGTCCGAGCCTATACACTTGCTACTCCATCGTATAGTATTGGTGATGTTACCCGTTCTTCTATATAT
>WAOS01000062.1 GCA_015521185.1 Desulfurococcales archaeon
ATAGGTGTGCCTGATTATCGCTAGCCTCCTAGCTCTAACCTTCTCCACAGTGCCCTCCAGAAGCACTCCCCTAACGCGCAGGCTCCCGTGCCATGGACAGTTGGGGTCGTCGCACACCTTCGCCGGAGGCTCGACGCCCGGTATCTTGAGATTCTTCACCTGCTTAGGCTTAGGCATCCCGCTACCTCCTCCTACCCTTTCTCAGCCTCTTTGTCCTCTCGGCAGGATCCCCTAATATGCTATCTCCCGGCACGACCACGCGCTCGCCGCCGGGCAGCTCTATCTCAAATACGGCCTCATGCTTCAGTATTTTTATCTCCCTACTACCGACTCGTAGCAGAATCGTCCTCGATGTCTCCCAGACTATGTCCCCCTCGAGACCGACAAGCCTCGGGTTAAGATGACGGAGGACTCTGGCTCTTAAGCCTACGAGCTCGTGGAAAAAGACATTCCACGGCTTATGCTTCATGCTTTATTCCCAGCTCCTCCTCTCTTAGTATTGTCAGTATTCTGGCTATGTTCTTCCTAACCTCGCGCAGCCGGCCAGGGCTCTCGAGAGTCCCAGTTGCTGCCTTATGCATGAGATTTATCAGCTCGATTCGCAGCTCTTTCAGGAGCTTGAGCTTCTCCTCCCTGCTCATTTTCCTTATCTCGTCGGGCTTGATCTTGTGCTTAGCCACCGCTCTCCACCTCCTCCGCCTTTACCTCCTCAAGCATCTCCTCAAGCTCACTAATAGGGCCCGCCTCGACCCCTGCCTCGGCCCTAAGCTGCTGTAGTATATCTGCTACTTCGCTCTCCTCTTTTATCCTCACATAGTCAGCCGGCTTCCCGGGCTTTACGATTATGACCTGAACTCCTATGATACCCTTCGGTAGTCTCGCATAGGCCACGGCTCTATCGACTAGCTCGTCGACAATGTGGCCTGCCTTGTAGACTTTGCCCGCCCTGTACTTCTCGAAGCGCGCTCTCTCGCTCGTTAGCTTACCACTAATCCTAATCTCAACGCCTACAGCCCCATTCGACATTATCCTCCTGAGAGCAGCGAACGCTACACGGCGGAAGTGGTACCCCCTCTCTATAGAGCGCACTATGCGGAACGCTTGAACCCTAGCGTCGAGCTCGGGATTCTCCGGCTGGCTCACGCTAATCTGCACATTTCCGAGCCCCATAACCTCCGAGAAAATCTTCTGAAGCCTCCTAATCGTGCTACCTCTCCTACCTATGATTAGCGCCGGCCTCTCAGCATAGATATGGACTCTCGTTCCGAGGCCGGACTGCACGATAACCACTTTACTGTAACCAGCCTCATAGAAGTTCTGCGCCAGATACTCGTCGATCATTACGCGGACAAGATTCCTCTTTATGAAGTGCCTCTCAATCCTGCCCACGGTTACTCCACCTCCATGACAGCTATCTCTACATGCGTATGAACCCTGTTCTTCGGGGTCGCGCGCCCGAAGGCGCGAGGCATCCACCTTTTGAGGGTTAACCCTTTGTGAACCGCTATTGCCACGATCTTGAGCTTTTCAGGGTCTAGGCCCTTGTTGACGGCGTTAGCCTCAACATTGTCTAGCAACTTCAGCATGTACCTGGCCGCCTTCACAGGGTACCTACCAACAGGCCAGCCCCACTTGTCGGCTAGGCCCCTCCTGTGAGCCTGCTTGCCGTGCGCGTGCCGGAACGGCACCGCCTCTTGCTTCTCAATCACGCGCCTGAGATACTCCTTCGCTTTGACTAGGCGCATGCCACGAATAGCTCCCGCTACCTCCCTCATAACTTTGGGATGCACCGGCACATCCCAGATCATAGCCTTTGCGATGCGGGATTCATCCCGGAACTTGAAGCTATAGCTCCACCTAGGCATTCCCTATCACCTCTACTTACCTATGTGTAGGCTGCTCCTCGTCGCCTTCAGACCGGGCTCTCCGTGCTGCACAATCTTCGTTGTGTGACTGAACTCTCCTAGGTAGTGACCTATCATCTGGGGGACTATCCTTACAGGTACGAACTCCTTACCGTTGTACACCGCTATTGTTAGGCCAACCATCTCCGGGAGTATGACTAAGTCGCGAACGTGAGTTCTAATGACAGGCGGCCTCTTACTCTTAGTCATCTTAGCCTTAATCTTCCTAATCTTGAGGAGAAGCTTCTTCTGCGCGGGCGTGAACCCGCGGAGGAGGCTCCTCCTCTGCCTGGCAGGCAGGAGCTTGACGAACTCGTCGAGCGGCATGTTTAGGAGTTCCTCCAGCGTCTTGCCCCTGTACTTGAACTTCTTCCACTCAGGCGGTATTTCTACACTCGACACCCGGCTCTCCCCTCACCGCGACCCATTGGATCGTTCACTCCTGGCTCTTAACCCTTCCCGTCTACCCGGGCGCCCCCAGATTAAAAAGTAGTACGGGGCTACCGAGCCACGCTTAGGAATCGTGTCGCCGCCTCCCTGGCTGAGCGGGCGACTATCACCTTACCGCCCTCAGACTCTATGAGTCTCTTCGCCTCCCTGTCATGCTTCTCATGCGTAATAAATACAATTTTTACCCCTCTTTTCGAGAGCGCCGAAACAGTCTGCCACGGCGGCTCGCCGTCGACTGTCTGGCTAAGATCAGAGACAACAACGATGCGCTTAGCCGCCAACTTATCGGCAGCCACATCCAGCGCCCTCGATATATCGGTCCGCCCGCCAAAGCTCGCCTCTAGAAGTATACGTGCTATCTCTCTCCTAGTGAAGGGCCCAGTATAAACCTCGATGCTATCGCTGAACATAACTATCTTCTCTATGTGCCTAGCGAAAACGGACGCCACCGCCAAGGCCCACGCGCTGTAAGGTATCATGCTCGAGCTAACGTCAAGCGCTAGAGCTAGGGGCCGGGTCCTCGCTTTCCTGTAGAACACCAATGGGCTCTGCTTCATGCGGACCATATTGTATATAGTCCTCCTGACGTCCAGCCTGCCCCGGACCGTAGAGTAGACGCGCCTTCCCATCGGGAGGAGCCCACTTCTCGCGGTGTAGCGAGCCAGGAGCCTATCCATGCTTTCGACGAGTACTCTCCTTTCCTCAGCAGTAGAGGCCTTAGTGTAAAGACTCCTCATAACCACGAGGGAGTCAGCTAGATCTAGTCTCGCCAGAGCCTCCACGATATCCCTCTGGCTAATGCCCGGTCCGAAACCGTCGATGAGAGCTACAAGCGTGCGAGCAGCCCTCGCCAGGCTCATGGCTGAGCTCGCAGCCCTATCACCGGGGCTCCCAGAGGCTAGAGTCTCCGCACGCTCAGCATAGTAAAGGCTCATATCGGCCCTACCAGGGTCCAGACTCTCCGCGTACTCGAGCGCCTCACGCACAGCTCTGGCGGCAGCGCCCAGCGCCTGATAAACACCATTGCGGTCCCCGGGCACGCGCCTGTCCCCGAGAGACCACAGCTTTCTCGGATCAGTCCTGCGCAAGAGCTCGATATAGTCCCCCGGGCTCATCCTCTTCCTATACTTGGCAATAACCTGGCCTGCAACATCGTCGGGCAGCGACGATACTATCCTAGCTATAGTGTCTATCTCGAGGCCTTCCACGGGCTCGCCCCGGCTCAGCATTGATACGAGAATGTCGCTGGAAAGACTATGAGTCCTCTTCAGGAACTCTATGACCGCGTCGGGATCCCGAACGGGCTCCCCACGAATGATACGCTCTCTGAGAACGTCCGCGACTGCCCTCTGAGTCCTATAGTCGTGCTTCTTTACGGCGGCCCACCCGGTCCGGAGAAGCCTGTGCTCGCTTTCGGACCTGAGCCTATCCTTGTCTATGGAGATTCCGGCTTCGAGTTGGAGCAGAACCTCGTCCCTGGTCCTCGGAGGCTTATCCCTCACAGCGTCTTCAACGCTAGAGTACCCCTCCCTAGCGAGCCTCAGAGCTATCCTCCTGAGGTCCGCCTCATCAGCAATCCTATCCCTTCCCTGCCGCCTGTGAATAGCCCCCACCCTCTTGAGCTTGACATACGCGGCTTTAATCCTGGTCCGCTCCTTCTTCCTCCCGCGAAGAGACTTCTTGAGGCTAACACTATCCCCCGGGCGACCCCCTATCAGCGCTATGGATTCCCTCAGCTCCTCATAGATCTTAGTGGCACGCTTCTCTACGTTTCGAGAGCTTAGGATTCTCTCTAGCTCGCTCCCAAGTAGATCCCTCTTAAGCGAGGCTGAGGGCCAGGCAGAGGATAGTATGTTGACGAGCTCTTCCAGAGGAATCCTCTTCTGGCCAGAGAGGAGCGCGTAGTCCCTTGCTATTCTCTCTGCATGCACGATCTCGCTAGTCCCTATCCTAACGCCGGCCTCTCGAAGCCTGTGCGCAACCTCCAGAATAACTGCGCCCAGATCCTCGGGCGCGACGCCCACCATTAGCTGAACACCCTCTTAACTGTTTCAGACACGACATCATAATCCTCAGGCCTCTTCACGAGAACGCTGAGAGCAGCCTTTACTATGTCACTGCTCTCAACAGTCTCGGAGCCACGCAGCTCTGCGATTGCCTGAGCCATCCTAGCCCACACTACCCCCTCAGCAGTGCCCGGCTTGTATGACGCCGCCGACTTTCTCAACTGCTCTAGTGCGTCGAGCATCTTCTCGGCGAGATAGCTAGGTATTGACGGTCCCCGCTCTCGAGCCCTCAGCTCTAGTATTCTAGCCTCTACATGCCTAGGCGGGTAGTCGAACTCTACCCTTATTACTCTGCGGAGGAACGCGTCGCTCAGCTCGTTCTGGCCGATATCCTCGGGGTTACTAGTGAATATTATCTGAAAGCCGTCACCCCTAGCGCGAAAGACTCTCTTAAGCTCGGGCACAATTATCCTTCGCTTATCGCTCACGTCGAGCAGAATATTCTGGAACTCCTCATTACTCCTCCTTATCTCGTCTATCAGTATCCCGGTGTCGAGAATTAACGCTGATAGGAGTGGGCGTGGTATGAAGCTCTCCTCGTTGAACCCCTTCTGCATTGCTAGGAGCGGGTGGAAGTCCCCAACAACCTTATACTCGTCGTAGCCCTCGCTACATGGAAGCACGAAAGGCTTCTTACCCGCCCATAGTTCCAACAGCGCTTCCCCAATCTCGGTTTTCCCAGTGCCAGGCGGACCCTCGAAAAGGACTGGTCTCCCGTTCATGAAGGCCGCGAAGACTAGCGTGACAACGCGCTTATCGACGACAAGCTTATACTTCTTCTCGAGGAGGCGGACAGCCGCTTCGGGGTTCCTAACCGGACCGGGCAGGTCCGACTTAATTA
Source organism: Desulfurococcales archaeon (assembly GCA_015521185.1). Classification (GTDB taxonomy): domain Archaea; phylum Thermoproteota; class Thermoprotei_A; order Sulfolobales; family Acidilobaceae; genus S143-63. Next base: position 5,262 of record WAOS01000062.1, read on the forward strand.
TCCCGCTATAAGTCTCGACAACCCGCCGCTCTACAGTCAGGCTCTCCTGGCTAGCACCAGTGCTCTGCATAACCAGACACCGACCCCTCCCGGGCCTTCAGAGGCCTACGGAGCGTTCCAGGCCTATTATGCCTCCTCGCGGAAAGAGGTGTCAACTCTAGCCTCCACGATTTTCCGGCCAGGCTCGTACAGATCCTTGCTCCATAACACCTTATCGAGTTCCTCGCATACCTCTCTGAAGGGACACTTAGAGCACTTAGCCTCGCTCCGGCTCGCGGCAGGCACTATGCCATGCCTCTTCACGAGAACTAGGTCCCGGATTACATCCAAGAGAAACGCTACCTTGCTAGTGTCGAGCTCCGAGACGCGCGAGCCCGACCTGTACTCGACGCGTAATAGGACTCGCTCGCCCTCCCTCGAGAGCACGAGGCCATATGCTGAGACTTGTAGCATATCGCTTATCCACACGCCCCTTCTAGGCCCCCTACCACTCTTTCTCTCTACTATCTCGACGACTCCGTCCTCCCCAACCCTGTAGGCGTCGGGCCGTCCCCGGATAACGATGTTCCCAAGCTTCCTCTCTACCCTGCTCTCAACCATGTATCCGCGGCGCCTGGAGAAGAATGCTTTGATCGCGTGGTAAATAGTTCCAAGAAACATCCTAACTCTCTGTTGAAGCCCCGGTCTCGCCTCCAAGTATAACTGGAAGAAGTATTTGCGGGGGCAGTAGGCGAAGCTGTGGATCTCGCTGGGAAAGACTACTATTTCCTCCTCTCCACTCTCCTCAACCATACTCTCAACCTTTCCCCGTCTACATCCCACTCCTTGAAGTAGTAGCCCTCTTCGCCCCGAGGAGGTTCTCCTATCTCCAGGCGGACCGCCCTCGTTTCTCTCATAATGTAGTCCTTCATAGCCTCAACCGCTCTCCTTAGCTCGCCGTCAGCGCTGATCCACGCCTCAATGTAAGCGTCGACTGGTAGGGATAGCTCCTTCCTCATGGCCTGGATACGCCTTGTTACCTCCCGGGCAAGACCCTCTATTATCTCCTGCTCACTTAGCCTAGTATCAACTGCTACAAGACCGATAGGTGTCTCCACAACACTAAGCCACTCGGGGTACTCAATTTTCAGGTTTACATGTCTCGCCTCTATAGTGACTCGCTCCCCGTCCATCTCTGCCTCGTGCGCGCCACTCGTTACAATATCCTTCGCAACGATCTCCTTATTCTTGATTATGTACTCTGCCACCTTAGCAGTCAGCTTCTTGAACTCCGGACCTATCGCCCTATAGTTAGGCTCGACATCGTAGATCTTGTGCTCCTCGAAGAACTCGTATCCAACCACCTCAACGTCCTTGGCGTTAGACATTCTAGATATGATGTCTTTGACGAGCGGTACGAGACGCCTGGCTTTCTCGTCGCGCAATGCTATGATTACCCTTTTAACGGGCCTCCTAAGCTTAATTCCGGCTTTACTCCTAGCACTAGCCGCGGCCTCAACAATTTTCTTGGCGACATCCATAGCTTCTTCGAGCTCCTCATTGATGAAGCTCTCGTCTACTTCGGGCATATCTAGTAGGTGGACAGATACTGGAGCGCCCTCCTCGGCCGGTCTAACAAGCATCTGGTAGAGGTACTCAGTTGTGAAGGGTATGATCGGCGCAGCCATCAGGAGCCATTTACGCAGCACGTGGTAGAGAACTACATATGCGGCTATTTTCGAGGGGGTCTGCTCCTCCTCCCAAACCCTCCTCCGAATAAGCCTTATGTACCAGTGGCTGACGTCCTCCACTATAAACTCTCTAACGAGCCTTGCAGCCTCGTGGGGTCTCAGGTCTTCCATGCTCTCCTTATACTTCTTCAGGATTGTGTTCAGCCTGGAGAGTATCCAGCGATCCTCGGTCAGGAGAGCGTCTCGGACATCCTCGAGCTTGACCTTGACCGGGTCGAAGGAGTCCATCGCCATATATGTGTCGGCGAATGCGAACACGTTCCATATGATGTTGAAGACTCTACCCGTGAAGCTTAGGGCCTTCCAGGAGAACCTGGGGTCCTCCCAAGTGACATTAGTCAGCGACCATAGCCTTACCACGTCCCTCGGAACCCTACTGATTAGCTCTTCGAACGGCACATAGTTTCCGAGGCTCTTATGCATCTCTCTGCCTTTCTCGTCAAGCACGAACCCGTGTACTAGCACCCTGAGGTAGGGTTTCTCTCCGAAACCTATTACGCCGCTGCGGAGGAGGCTGAAGAACCATCCTCTTATCTGGTCGTGCCCCTCAACTATGAAGTCTACTGGCTTCAGCTTCTCGTAGAGCTCTCTCACGCGAGGGTACCCTAGACTAGCATAGAATGCTACCCCGCTGTCGAACCAAACATCTAGTACGTCTCTGACTCTCCTCATGGTTCCCCCGCACTTGGGGCACTTGAGAGTTACCCTGTCTATCCACGGCCTATGGAGTTGCTCGGGCTTCTCGCCGCCCATCTCAACGATCTCGTCGACACTGCCAATAACATGCGTGTACCCACACTTCTCGCATACCCAGATCGGTAGTGGTATACCCCAGTACCTCTGCCTACTTATGACCCAGTCCTTCACGTCTTTGAGCAGGTTTATGAACCTCGTCTTAGCCCACGCGGGCCTCCACTCTATTGTGAAAGCCTCCTCTATCAGCTTATCTCGGAGGCGCCTCACAGCTATGAACCACTGATCTGTTGCGCGGAGAACAAGCGGGGTCTTACATCTCCAGCACACTGGGTACCTGTGAACTATCCTCGACTCGTGGAAGAGCGCGTTCCTAGCGCGGAGATCCTCTATTATGGCCTTGTTCGCCTCGGTGCGGAAGTAGAGGCCCGCGTATTTCCCTGCTTCCCGAGTCATTCTTCCCTGCTCGTCGACTAGAGAAATCACGGGGGCGCCCACGAGTTTCTCGTTCACCTCGAAATCTATTTCTCCATGGCCCGGAGCACTGTGTACCAGGCCTGTTCCTTCGCCAGCAGTTACAGCGTCGGGTGCTGCGACGACAACGTGATAATCCCTCAAAATCCTCTGAGCGTCGACGAGATCCTCGAGTGGGTGAACGTATCTTGTCCCGGCTAGCTCGCTCCCCTTGATAGTCTCTAGGACCTCATAATCCGTAATCCCGGCCTCACTCATAACATGCTCTAGCCTAGCTCTCGCAAGTATGAGAACCTCGCCCCCCACCCGGACACGCACATATTCCAGATCGGGGTGCACCATTACGAACGCGTTAGCAGGCAGCGTCCAGGGAGTCGTGGTCCAGATTAGGAGGTACTCTTTCTCGCGTCCTACAACCGGGAACTTAACATATACGCTCGGATCCTCTAGGTCGCGATACTCGCTAACCTCGTAGTCGGCGAGTGTCGTCTCACATCTAGGACACCAGTGGACTACGCGGTAACCCTTATAGAGGAGGCCCTCCTCGTGGGCTCTCTTTATGAGCCACCATCCGCTCTCGATATAATCATCCTTGTAGGTTATGTATGGG
>WAOS01000063.1 GCA_015521185.1 Desulfurococcales archaeon
ATCTTAGCGCCGGTGGCCCTCGCGATCTTCTCAATATCGCTCCTCTTAACCCTCCTCACAGCCATAATCCCATGCTTCGCAAGGAAGTGCTGGGCGACCTCGTCGATACCCTTCTGAGTAATCACCACGTCAGCACCTATCTCAGCAATTTTGTCAACCATCTCTTTGAGCAGCTTAGTCTCCTCCTCTAGGAACCTGTCTAGAGCGTCGATATCGGTCACCCTTATCTTAGTGGTTATGTCGGGCTTCTGAATCTCTAGCGGAGCGTCAAGGACTAGTATCTTAGCGTTCTTCTTGATCTTCGGCATCTTGGGGTGAACTACTTCCTTATCGATTACAACACCTTTTACTAGCTGGCTGTCTAGGAGGCTACCACCCTTCTTCTTCTCGATCTTCACTAGGTCTAGGTCTACATCGTAAGTGCCGTCGGGCTTCTTCTCGGCAACGGTTCTGATAGCCTGGATGACTATCTCGATAATCTTCTCCCTCTCGGGGCCGTGCCCGATTATCTTGCTGCTTAGGGTTGTCTCAACAATCTTCCTTAGGACGCTGTCGTCCTCCACGTCAACCTTCTCACCGATCTCGTCTAGAACCTCGAGAGCCTTCTTCATAGCCTTAATGTAACCCTCTATGATGGTAGTCGGGTGTATGTTCTGGTCTAGGAGCTTCTCCGCCTTCTCCAGGAGCGTGCCCGCTAGGACGACTACGCTCGTGGTCCCGTCGCCGACCTCAGCGTCCTGCGCCTTGGCTACCTCGACTAGAAGCTTAGCAGCGGGATGCTGGATCTCCATCTCCTTAACTATGGTGGCACCATCGTTGGTTATGACTATGTCGCCGAACGCGTCTACCAGCATCTTGTCTAGGCCCCGGGGGCCTAGGCTAGTCTTGAGCAGCTCGGCTAGAACTTTCGCCGCGAGTATGTTGGAGCGCAGCGCCTCCCTACCATATGTCCTCTGGGTGCCCTCCTTCAGTATCAGTACGGGCATGCCCATTCCAACCGCCATCTCTTGCTCACCCCAGTGTTCACCATATCCTGTCTAATCCCGGGGTTCTCTCGTGGGATTGCTTCTATAAAAGCTTTTCTCCCTGCGTCACGTTTTACACTCCGAGGGCGAGCACCACCAGAATCCGGGGGTGCACAGCTCTGGAAACACCGGCATGCGACGCGTGCGGGAAAAGGCCGGCAGTCTTCCTTAGGACGTATAGCGGTGAGAAGCTCTGTACCAGGTGCGTGGAATCAGCGCTCGAAAAAGGAGTCTTCAGATCCCTCGCGAGGCCCCACATATTGAAGCCTAAGTCCCGATTACTTGTTCCCGTATATCTATCACTGCCCTCATTCTCCCTCGCGATAGCGAGAACAATAACCCGCATAGAGAGGAGTTTCGGCTCCGAAGTTATACTAGCACTACCAACCACGATCAGCGCGCGCGTGCCACCTAGTCTGAAGCTTGTTGAGGTCGACATCAAAGTAGGAGAGCTTCCCGGCGACGCGATAGGATGCCTCCGCCTCGAGAAGAGGTGGAGCCTAAGCGTCGCCCGAACCCTAGGGGCTGACGCCGTGGTTATACCATTGACCCGCACACTCATGAACCTCATAATGCTGAACGCGCTTCTAACCGGCCACCCAGAGGGGATTAGCGAGGCAGAGCCGTGGATCGCAGAGTCGGACCCTCCTATAGTATCGGGGTTATGGATGGTGGAGAGCGAGTTAGTTGCTGCCTACACAGTCCTGAAAGGCCTCTACACTGAACCAGCGTGTAAGCTCGATCTCTCCCTAGCTAAGAGGGTATTTTACAGCATCGCTGGTAGGAGGCCAGAGCTGGAGTTCAGCTCCGCTAAGAGCCTCGACCTGCTCAGGAAGGGGCTAACCGGCTTAATGGGGCGGTGCCCGCTCTGCGCGGGGTATACGCCTACAAGCGAGAGACCATGTAAGTACTGCTCCTCAACGCCACTAGAAGTCGCGATACGATACCAATAGGGTCGGCGATTACGCCGAGCCCTACCCTCTAACCCTCTGCCTGAGGATGCTCTCAAGAATCTTTCTCTCGTGAGAGCCCAAATAGATCTCTATAATAGGTCTTCCCGAAAGGAGCGCCCGCGAGCTCGGAGGATATAGACGCTCTCCATCATACAAGGCTAGCCCTGCAGAGAGTATCTCCATAGCCGATGCGGGGCTAGAACGGGCGAGATCCTCGAGAAGAGACTCAAATCCTATGCTTCTCTTGAACTCTTCCTCGCTAACTTCAGCACCACACACTAGACACTTAAGATCCGGTGTTAGAGCGCGAAAGCCGCACCTCGGGCACGTGAAGGGGGTAGGTCTCCCATACTTACTCCACAGGAACCTAAGTGCGCTGATGATATGATCGGCGCCTAACTCCCGGGCTATCCTAAATAACTGTGGTGCTGCCCTGCCCGCAACCTCGGGCGCATATGATACGATGAATTCCAGCTGCTCTACGGTTAGATTCTCCTTTGTCGCAAGCTTCGCCGCTATCGCTTTATAGAATAGATCCTTGTTCCTCACAATATTCTTTACTAGAGACTCTATTGACGGCTTGGTCGATCTCGACTCTGCGATTCCCGCTATTATCTCTTCTAATATATCCCTAATAAAATCAATGTCAATACCCAAATAGTCAAGACCTAGACGCTCAATAACCTCCCTACCAACTTCCCCCACTACCTTATCCATATCGAGCTTCCACTTCCTACTCCTACTCCCACTAGCGCTCCTAGACCTGCGACTCGCTCCCCTTCTCTTCCCCGCCTTCTTAGCCTGCCTCTTCGGCACCCCTGAGAGACACCCCAGAAACTCTGTGCATCACAAAGGATATACCACTAGCGGGTACTATCTCCCGGAGCGAGCACCGCGTCTTACCCTACTAGTACTGGATTCAGCCAGCTTAATCCGGTATTACGCACACAATTCTAGACTAGAGAGTATGAGCTCCTGGAGTCTGTCAAACTCGTGTAAAAAGTCTGGAAGGGGGTCAGTCGGATGTTGAAAGTCCGGATTAGCAGGCATCAACCATACCACTTATGGGATTGGCTGCAGTGCAAGCAATCCCTCTGCGACTAGCTACTCCCTGCGAGGGGGTGTTGACTAGTGATCCCAAGCAGAGTGATTAAGAGGGATGGAAGAGAGGAGCCTTTCAAACTCTCAAAGCTGAAAAGGAGCGTGAGAAAAGCTATAGTCAGCGCTGGGCTCACTGACAAGGAAGTCTACGAGCTAATAGACGCGTTGTTCCAGGAGATTAATGAGAGTGTGGTTTATTCGTCTGTCCTCGCTGATAGGATCGAGAGGCTTATGGTTGAGAAGGGAGTAACTGATCCTAGGTGGTTCGAGGCCGCTAAGAGGTTCGAGCTTGCTCATATTTATAATGACGTGTATGGTAAGGATGGATGGAAGGACTTCGACCCTAGAGATCTCAAGCTAACATTTAACGCTATCAAGGTGCTCGAGGCCCGGTACCTCTTGAAGGACCCGGAGACTTGGAGGTACAAGGAGACCCCGCAGATGATGTTTAGGAGGGTTGCTAAGTACCTCGCGGGTGTAGAGAAAAACTATGGGAAAACTGAGGAGGAGATTAAACAGTTCGAAGAGGAGTTCTACGAACTCATGAGCAGCCTCAGGTTCCTGCCTAACAGCCCCACCCTAATGAACGCTGGGACGAGACTGAAGATCCTCAGCGCATGCTTCGTTGTTCCAGTACGAGACTCCATGACCACACCCGACGGCGAGGGAATAATGGACGCGGTTAGGGCGCAGGTACTAATACATCAGAGCGGAGGAGGAACCGGGTTTGACTTCAGCGAGCTTCGGCCCGAGAACGACATAGTGTCTAGCAGTGGGGGACTCTCCAGCGGACCGCTAAGCTTCATGAGGCTCTTCGATGTTGCAACCGACGTGGTAAAACAGGGAGGTAAAAGGCGTGGAGCCAACATGGGCGTGATGCACGTATGGCATCCCGACATCGAGAAGTTCATTATCTCGAAGACAGGCCAGTTGAAGGACACTCACCTCCAGAACTTTAACATAAGCGTGGGCTTCTATGACGCATTCTTTAGAGCGGTCGAGAGAGGGGAGAAGTGGCCCCTGATTAACCCGAGAAAGACCGACCTAAAGGGTGAGAAAGATTCCCGGTACTACGCGACTGTTAGAGCGAGGCACTACATGAGTGATGAGTGGGTCCAGGAGATCATACTGCAGGAACTCGAAGAGAATGGCGGCAGCATAGCACTCGAGGACAGCCTAATAGTGACTGTCGACGAAGCATTTGCAATAGCAGAAGCAGAGGGGGCGATAACCCGGTGGGTGGACGCCTCGGAGTTGTTCGATAAAATTGTCCGGGGAGCATGGGACAGTGGTGACCCGGGCTTTCTGAATATAGATGAAATCAACAGGCGGCACCCAACTTGGTATCTGGGTAAGATAAACGCTACCAATCCTTGCGGAGAGGAGCCCCTGCTCCCGTGGGAGGCGTGCAATCTGGGGAGCATAAACCTTGAGAAGTACGTTGTCTATGATGAGAACGGGCAGGCTCATATTGATTGGGAGGGCCTAGCTAGAGACGTGAGGACCGCGGTCCGCTTCCTCGATAATGTGATCGACGTAAACTTCCCACCACTCCCCCAGATCAGGGAGGCAAACCTTCGAACTAGAAAGGTTGGCCTAGGAGTTATGGGGTGGGCGAGATTCCTGATCAAGCTAGGCGTGGCCTATGATAGTGCAGACGCGGTTAGGCTTGCGTGGGCCGTGGCGGAGTGGATCGCGTGGAACGCATACATGACAAGCGTCGAACTAGCAAAGGAGAAGGGCCCCTTCCCCGCGTGGAACCCGCGCCTCTATAGGTGGCTCCACGAGACCCTGCCGCACAAGAGTGTCGAGGAATATTTGAGGATAGTAGCAGAGGAGACCGGGAGAGACGAGTACGTGGAAGAGCCTAGCCAGCGAGTCGCCGAGCTAATAGAGGAGAGACCGGAGGTCGACTGGGACCTCGTGAAGCGGGAGGCGCTCAAGACCGGGCTGAGAAACGCGGCGCTACTGAGCATAGCCCCGACAGGGTCAATAAGCATCATAGCTGGGGCAAGCAGTAGTATCGAGCCGCTCTTCGCGCTGGCGTTCCTAAGGAGAATAGCGGTGGGAGAATTCATCGAGGTAGACCCGCTCTTCCTAGAGGAGCTCCGGAAGAGGGAAATGGACGAGCCAGAGGTTTTCCTAGAGATAGCTGAGACAGGCAGCGTGCAACACTTGAAATGGGTGCCACGCTCTCTCCGAAAGATCTACAAGACCGCACACGATATCGATCCGGCCTGGCACCTCCTCCACCAGGCGGTGTGGCAGGCTTGGATCGACGCTGGCACTAGTAAGACTATCAACCTACGCCATGACGAGCCCGTTGAGACCGTCCGCATGATATACCTGCTCGCGTGGAAGCTAGGTGTAAAGGGCACGACGGTCTACAGGGATAGGAGCAAGAGCGAGCAGGTCATCTACTTCGGAATAAAGAAGGAGAAAGAGGAGGCTGCAGGAGGCGGGAGCGCCGAGAAAGAAACCGGGGAAGACGCTCGGGAGCGCATTATCGAGGTCGGCGGGCGAAGAATAATAGAGAGGGAAGCGAGCAGTCCCGAGGAGCCAACGCTGATAGTCGAGCCGATTGAGCAGCAAGAGCCCGAGGCGGAATCGACAAGGCATGCCCCCTCTCGAGGCAAGATTAGGCTGGGTAAGGGTAAGATCAAGGAGGTTGTCGCCGTCGCAGAGGACTATGCTGGCGGGTGCCCCACTTGTGATATATAAATCTAACCTATCATTATTTTTTATACTATTAGCTCCTTGGCGCTACCATTAATTTTCCCTATTCAGCATTCCCAGTACTTGGGGGCACCAGATGCTAATCGAATACCCGTACAGGTTCGAGAACTACGGCGCTGTGAGAATTCACGAGACGATTAACGTTCTCGAGATAGACTCCACGAATCACAGGGGGTTTCGGGGAGTCTATAGTGTTACGTATGACGCGATCGAAGAGTACGCTCACAGAACCGCTATAGTGATTCCCGTGAAAAATGAGGATATACTTACTCTGGAAGGCGTCATATCCGCAATACCACATGCCTCCCTAGTAATATTGATCTCCGCGTCGAGTAGGTCTCCCGTGGATATCTACAGGCAAGAGGTGGACCTCGCTAGGTCTATCCACGAGAATACTCGTCGCCCGATAATTGTTGCACACCAGAGGGACCCTGTCTGGGGGGAGGTGCTGCGTGGAACCCCTCTTGAGGACATGCTCGACGAGGACGGCCTCGTCCGTTACGGGAAGGGGGAGGGCATGCTTCTGGCCGCGATACTAGCGGCCGGATTAGGCTACAACTATGTTGGGTATATTGATAGCGACAACTATGTGCCCGGCAGCGCCCACGAGTACTCCTGGATATACTATGGAGGGTTCAGCCTGAACCCGGGCCCTTACGTGATGGTGAGGATTAAGTGGCCGTATAAGGGTAAGTTGGTAGGCGGGACAAGCCAGCTATATCTCCGCAGGAGGGGGAGGGTTTCTAGGATAACGAATGCTGTATTAAATCATGCTTTGTCAATTATAAGAAAAATTGAAACTGATATTATAAGCACTGCTAACAGCGGAGAGCACGCCATGAGCACGCGTCTCGCCCTGAACATGAAGTGGGCTGGGGGATTCGCCATAGAGTCATACCAGCTAGTCTACCTCCTAGAGTCCTGCTTCCTAGGCCTAGACGACGGCCAGTGCCGCTTCCTACCCGAGGGCGTAACACTCTACCAAATACAGAGCCGCAACCCACACATCCACGCTGAGAGGGACGACGAGCACATAGTAGACATGGTGGTAAAGAGCCTCTCAACAATCTACTACTCCCGGTTGAATAACGAGGATGTCACCAAGAGAATAAGGAGCATCCTCGAGTCATATAACTGGGACAGACCCCTGCCTAAACCTCGCATCTATGATCCCCGCGGGATAGACCCTGAGAAGATAACGACATATGTTATCAGCAATAGCATGGACATTCACTTCTTTGAGGAGAGATAAATTGATAGAACATAACTTAGTAGTATTCACCGACATAGATCATACCATGCTTGGCCCTGGAGCCAGCGTCGACGACGTCCCACTTGCAGTTGAGACATTCGAGAGAACTGGCACACCAGTCGTTCCTGTGACTGCCAAATCTATATTTGAGATAGTGGCGACCGCGAGGATTCTGGGACTCTGGAGAATACTCCCTATACTAGCTATTGCTGAGAGTGGAGCAGCGGTTTATGCGGAGCCGGGCCTGCTGCCTTATGCGGACGGGCAAGTTCTTGTTGACAGTAAGAGTCTGGAGTATGTTGATCTAAGCGAGGGCCTACCCCTTAATGTTATTGATAGAACTGCTAGGGCGGCATTCAGATCCGCGGGCTGCAACCCTCCGCCGAGAGATGCGTCCGAGATGAGCGCGGAAGAACTCTCTCGCATAACTGGGCTCCCACTCGAGCTAGCAGGACTAATAGGTAATAGGGTTTTTATGAAAATTTATTATCACCCGGATTCTGAGTGCAAGAGGAGAGCTGCCGAAATACTCCGCTCCCTAGGATTCCACGTCGGAGTAGGCAGGAACTTCATCCATGTAGGCAAGCATAGAGGGAAGGGGGCAGCTGTGGACTGGGCTAGACACCATATCCCTAGGATCCGCGGAGCGCGCTCAGTCGGATTTGGGGACTCGGGCCACGACGTACCTATGCTCGAGCTAGTCGATCTCCCAGTTGTCATACCCCCGCCCTCCGGAGAGGCCATCCGCCTCTCCAGAGCGGACTACATTGTGGCTCCTTATCCTGCTCCACACGGGTGGGCGCTAGTCTCGAGATTCATCCAGCTAAACCTCCACATCGTCTAGAATAGAATCCTATATGAACTCTAAAAGCCCGCTACTTTCAATGGGCCGGCAGCCCCGGCTGGCGGCTACGGCCCCTCCCAAGAGAGGGGCTGAGGAAACTCCACCCTCCCCGAGGCATCCGGGCCCCGCAAGGGGCACGGGTGAAACCCGTGGCAACGGCACAGAAACGACACGGCCCCCGGGCAATGGCGAGGACCCCGCGAGGCCTCCCAGGCAACTGGGGGGCAGTAACCGGGCGAGGACCCCGGGGGATGCGGTGAAACGGCCGTCCCCGGAGGAGCAAGGGCCGCGGGAGATGAGGCGCCTCGCGACTCCCGCGGCGCGGGCCGCTGAGTCGAATGCCGCCGTAGTACAGAAGGTGGGTTATAGCCGGGGCTGCCGGCCCAACAGGTACTCTAGAATAAAAAGCTCCACAGTCATTTTCGCAAACGGGTACAACCTTATGCTGCAAGTCTCGGACCCGTACGGCCGCCCACTGACGAACCTAAGGCTGGTAGTCACGGACGAGTGTAACTACAGGTGTATATTCTGCCACATGGAGGGAGAGCCCGTTGAAGGGCCCCGCAGGCCTGGTCGGGGAGAGCCTCTTCTACTACCTGCTGACTACGGAATTATTGCTGCTGCTGCTAGCATGATCGGGGTAGACAAGTTTAAGATTACCGGCGGGGAACCACTGATAAGAGGCGATATAATAGAAATAATTGACTCTATACGTAGCGAGGCCCGCCAGGCCGAGATTAGCCTCACGACAAACGGGTTCTTCCTCGAGCGTCTAGCCACTAGGCTAGCGGAGGCAGGCCTAGCTCGAGCTAACATTAGCATACATAGCCTCAGAGAGAGTCGCTACCGCTTCATAACTAGTGTCCCAGGACTCCGGCGCGCTCTCCAGGGGCTTAGGGCCGCTATAGACGCTGGTATCCGCGTAAAAATTAACATGGTCGTCCTCGCCGGCGTTAACGATGATGAGATCCTCGAGATGGCCGAGTTCGCACGCGAGGCCGGCGCTGTCCTTCAGCTGATCGAACTCCATCCCGTAGGGCTAGGAGCGAAGTTCTTCAAAAAGTACTTCTACCCGCTCTCACGCGTCGAGAAAATGCTCCTAGAGATGGGGGCAAGGAAAACCCTGCGCGAGCTCCACAACAGGCCTATCTACGAGCTCCCCAGCGGGGCGATAATCGAGATCGTTAGGCCTTACAATAACCCATTCTTCTGCGCTGGGTGTACCCGCGTCAGAATAGGCCCTTACGGCGACATCCTACCATGCATAAACTGGCGGGGCCCTAGACCCGTCATACTGCCCGTGCTCCGGTCCGGCCTACCAAGGGAGGAGAAAGTTCTACGTGTCGCGGAGACACTGATCGACGTGGTCGCGAGTAGGCGGCCATTCTTCATGTGCTCCCTCGATAATTGCAAAGAAACCTACTCCTCGGGTATCTCCAGGATTAGCTTCCCAAAGAGGAGGCATTATCGCGAGGCGAAACAGGTGTTAAGACGCCTGCTAAAAGCAAGAGGAGGCCTCCAGAGTAGAGTCCGAAGCCCGTGAGACTCCCGCCCGTAACATAGTATAACGCTATCCCCACCACACCAACTAGGAACCCATAGAATACTAGGCCCGTATCCACACGGAACGGGCATCCGATCCATTTCACTGCGCCACTACCTGCAAGTATTGCTATATAGCTGAGGAGAGCAATCATCATTCCCTCGCTACTCCCCATAACCAGGGGCAGCGGGGCCGCCACAACCGAAAGTAGAGCGTGAGGCTTTCTCGCGAGCATCGCCGCTATTATCGCGCCGAGGAAGACGAAGCCGGAGGAGAATACGGCCAGCGCCCGCGGGTTGTCGAGGAATAGCGCTACTAGGGATGGATATGAGGATGAGAATACTGTCAGGCCAGGGCCCGCTCCGGCATATAGGGCAGTCAATATAAATGCAACATATATTAGGAATATTGATATTAAAAGACTATTATACCCTACTCTAGCATACCCCACCGTGGCGGCCCACGCTGACACCAGAAGGACTAGAATTATTGCTCTAATACGATCATTATTCACAAAGTGCAGCCCCACAGCCGCGGACACTATTGACACTGCAGCTGGTATGAAGGGGAATAACTCCTCAGCAGCGACAGACAACAATACTAGTAGTCCGGAGCCAGCCGCTAGGATACAGGAGACCTCGAGCCTCGCGCACCCAGACATGCTCATAATCACCCCGCAACAACGCTCATGATCATCGGCGCGAGATAACGCTCAATTGGGAGCATAACGAAGACTATGCCGAGAGTAGGGCTGGCAAGCTTAACTATACGCCTAGCTGTAGACCTATCAGGGCTCCTCAGAAATCTATAGGCAGCCCTCGCAGCCCCAGCTCCCGTGATCGTTGCTAATACCGCTGTTGCATAGCCGAAGCCTGCGGCAAGCGCGAACGCCCATGTTAACCCGATGAGGCCTAATATTGACACCATGGAAAGAGCCCCATAGCCCTTCAACCCGACTCTCCCGGGCAAGGTTGGTATCCCAGCGGAGACATAGTCCTCGTTGTAAGCATAGTGAATGAAGGACACGTGGAGGGGCTGCCAGACATACACGGTTCCGGCTAGGATAATGCCGGCGATATTTATGCACCCACAGCCTGCTGCCCACCCTCCAAGGGCTGGCATGCTCCCCGCAATGCTCCCGGCGAGCAGCGCCCAAGGAGTGTGCCTCTTGAAGAGCTCCGTGTATGCCACGATATCGAAGTAGAGGCCTGTTAGAACTGTGAGTAGAACCCATTTGTTTATCAACGAACTAGAGATAATTCCAATAGAAATTACTATAACTATTAATATTATTGATTCTGATGGTTTGATATCGCCCCTAGGGAGAGGCCTCCTGCTAGTTCTCGGCATAACAGAATCGATATCATGCTCGATGTACATGTTAAGAGCTGTAACACCGCCAGCAGACCCTATACCGGTAAGAACTAATAATATTATTTCACGTAGTCTCAATCCTCCACCCGCAGCAAAATACGCTCCGAACATAGTTACCATTAATAGTGCAAGCTGGGTGGGCTTCATCATTTCGGCTAGAGCCGTTAGCCTCCTCGTTATTCCCATACCCCCTCATACCCTCGCGCGGACCGCATACGCCTTTTATGCCAAGCCGTACTATTATGATCTACCGGCGAAGAGGTGCCGTATGAGCCGTGGTTGTGTGGGACGAGAACCCACCTAATATGCCTCCACCCATAGTTGTGCTGTCACTAATAATAATTAACACTATAGTGTTCATCTACACATTCATTATCGCACCATTAAATGGATACTCTCCAACACTAATCATAGAAAACCTAGGTCTCGTCCCCCTAGACATACTCACAGGCCACAAACTATACACGATACTGACTAGCATGTTCCTCCACGCAAGCCTCACCCACATACTAGGTAACATGCTCTACCTCTACGTTTTCGGAGACAATGTCGAGGCGGCGCTAGGCAGGAAGAACTTCATCATACTCTACTTCGCATCAGGCATCGGAGCAACAATCTTCCACCTAACAAGCAACGTCATAATATCGCCGGGAGCAGCGCTCAACTCGCTGGCATCAACAGGGGTAACACCCTGGGAGATCCCGGCCGTCGGCGCTAGCGGGGCTATCAGCGGGGTCCTGGCAGCATATCTCCTACTATTCCCGACAGCGGAGATCAAGATGGTCACTTTCATAGGCTGGCTACCAGTATTCCTAAGGCTTCCCGCAAGCGTATACATTCTAATCTGGTTCATATTCCAGCTAGTCTACGCAATAGTAACTCTTGGCCTTGGAGTGTCGGCCGGGATAGCGTTCTGGGCGCACATAGGCGGATTCATAAGCGGTCTAGCCCTGACCCCAAGACTCGTTAACAAGGACAGGCTTCGCTACCTCTACCTGAGGTTCATATATTGAGCAGCGATCACACGAGTCCCTAGCGGGCCCGGGGACGGTGGTTTCTCATGGCGCAGACAATATTGCCCATACTCGAGGCCTACACTCTCACTCTCTCGGCCCCTATCAAGCCTGGAGCCATCCATAGGTTTATCACGAGCTCGGAGTATGAGATTAGGCTTGTAGAGATGGTTTCCGTCATTCCCTTCCTCGAAGAAGCATTTAGCAGAGGAGAAGCTCTAGCCCGCGGATCAATAGATGCTAGAATGCTGGGCTTAGGCGCTATCACGGGGAAAGCCATGGTTAGTGCCTACGAAAGAACGGAGGTAAGGCCCCTGTCGGGTCTTATCGCGTCTATGATTGCCGCGTCCGCGGCCTACGGCTACTATCGGGGCCTCGATAAGATTAGCCCGCCGGAAGCCCTCCGTCGGATCGCCAAATACCTCTACTCTAGCCCCCCGGAGGACTCGATAGCGCTCATAAGAGCCCTCGAAGCAGTTGCTGAGAGAGATCTCATCTTATTACTGGATAGGAACAGAATAACGCCTAGCAGAATAGAGCTTGAAGGCATCAGATTAGGAGATGTTTATGAGGTTCTCTCCGCGATAGATAAAGGATTCTCTATAAACCTTAGGGGAATAAACAATATTATTGAGCTAAGATCGGAGATCGCGAACTCTTCAAACATAGTCGAGGGAATAGTTCGCGCCTTCATAAGACTACTACCTCCCAAGTTTAAACCTGTGAGATTAGATCCGAAGGAGCTGCTAAGGATTGATAGGAGCCTGACGGACCGGAGGTTTACTCGACTCCTCGGCCCCGTAGGAGCCGCTACAGCCCTCGTACTGTTCAGCGAGCCTCCGACCTTACCGAGGCCCTCCTAACTCTTCTCGCACGCTCGACAGCGTCCTCTAAGCCCAGCTTCACTGGCTTCTCACCAATACCGTGTACCTCAACAGCATAATCTACAACTTCATCTAGCGCTTTCAAAACGTCCCCAAGACTCTCACCAGTGCTAACGAGCCTACCGTCATACACGACAACAATACCATTAACAACCACTAGCCGCGGCTTGACCCTTCCCGAGAGAACGTCTCTAATGCTGCCATCGAAGGCAACTAGATCCCCACTATAATTCAGGTTATAATCTAGGTATCCACCCACGGTAGCCTTGAAGAGCGCCTCGCTCAGCCGATCCCTATAGAGCTCTGTGATAAGCCCTATCTGACCTCCAATAGTGCCGAGGAAGTGCGGCCAATCGCTTCCAAAGCTTGTCACACGTCCAAGGCTCGGGACATACTTCTCGTAGAGAAGAAGGTTGCTCCCAGGACACGAGGAACATCTTATGCCTAAATCGGAATAATCATCGTTAAGGCAGTGGACCCCCACGACTCTAACATTATCTAAGCAACACGAGCTATCAATAAACTCTTCTTTCTCCGGAACCCCCTCGCTCAGGTGAATCCCCAGAGGACCTCTAATCCTCATGGCGAGCTGTATAGCTTCGTGTAACATATCTCTTCCAGCATATTTTATACTATGCACAAATACTCCTATTCTAAGGAAATCGTCTCTCGCATATTTTGCATACCTCCTATATGCGTCGGCCACGCCGTTTGGCGTCGCCCACCCTCTCTTTTTCATGACTGTTGGGAGTAGAACTGTTCTGGGCCTTTCTTTTAGTCTTACAAAAGCTTTAATATTAGCATCGAAACTGCCTGTTAGAGCTATGAGTGTTGTCCCCTCGAGGAGAGCCCGCTTCAAGGTTAATCCTGCTAGCGAGGAGGCGAGGCCGATATCGTTTCGAACCGAGGCCTCATCAATAACCATTCTCCTCGTGAGGAGCCACTCATAGCTGTTATTCCACGTGACCCCCGGTATAATGCCTGCATCAATAACCTGGGGATGAGCATGCGTATCGCTAAAGCCCGGAGTAACAACCACATCATAGTACTCGTTTAGAGGAGCAGGCATTCTTCTCTCGAACAGCACTCTCCCGCGCACTATGGCTGCTCCAGCCTCTATTACAGGCAAGCCCCACTATACCCCCCTTGTCTTCGAGGTGAGGGGTTCGTTCGGGGTTATCAATGCTAGCGGTATCCATACTTGTTAAGGACTTTATCCCGAACACCGTACTAGCTACACTGCGGGTGCAACAGAGTGACCCGTGTAGTTATTATTGGCGGCGGAGCAGCTGGGATGGCCGCAGCCTCCCGCGTTAAGAGGCTTAGGAAGGACTACGAGGTTACAGTTTTCGAGCGCACGGGTTATGTTAGCTTCGCACTATGCGGCATACCATATCTCGCAGGCTGCGTTGTGAAGACTATAGACGAGCTACTCTACTATCCTCCCGAGGTCTTCATAAAGAAGAGGGGGATAGACCTAAGACTCCATACCGAGGTAACTAGTGTAGACCCCTCGTCTAAGAAGCTAACCTATAGGAACCTAGCGACGGGAGAGGAAGGCGAGCTTGAGTGGGACTACCTTGTGATCGCAACTGGAGCCAGGAGCAGAGCTCCCGAGATATGGCCCGAAATCCGTGAGGCCCAGAATGTGTTCTACATTAAGCACTTGGACAGCGGGGATCATATACGAAGGTACGCTCTCAGCCTCAAGCATGGATCTAGGGCAGTAATAGTTGGTGCAGGCTACGTTGGCCTTGAGATGGCCGAGAACCTGGCAAACCTAGGTATGAACGTTACGGTAGTTGAAGCGCTCGGGCAGGTTGCACCCAGAGTTCTCGATCCCGATTACGCTGAGATTCTAGAGTCGCATCTCGAGTCAAAAGGCGTGAAAATAATAAAGAATGCTCCTGTTAAGAGCTTCAAGATTTCCAACGGAAAGGCATACGCGATTGAGACGGAGGCTGGTGACATAGAGGGAGATCTGTTCGTTGTAGGCGTTGGGATAAGGCCTAACACCGAGATAGCCGAGCAGATTGGAGCCCGCATCGGTGAGACAGGAGCTGTCTGGGTAGACGACCGCCTGAGAACGAGTGTCCCCGATGTCTATGCGGTGGGTGACGTAGTTGAGCATGTGGACCTCGTCACTGGTAGAAGAGTCTGGAGACCATTCGCCCCTGTAGCTAACAAGATGGGCTACACCGTGGGCTCCATCCTAGCCGGGAGAGATGCTGTGTTCCCGGGAAGTGTCGGTACTAGCGTCTTCAAGACGTTCGATATGATAGTTGCCTCCACAGGGCTAAGGCCCTCTGATGCCGAAAAGCTCGGCTTCAAGGTCGAAGTTGCAAGCCTCGAAGGATACACTAAGGCGCACTACATACCCGGCAGGAAGAAGGTCTACCTAAGGCTTGTTGCGGACGCAGAGACTGGTAGACTCCTCGGCGCCCAGGCCATGAGCGAGAGCGAGACAGCGTTCTGGCGCATCAACGTAGTGGCAAGCCTACTAACTACAGGCGGCACCGTCTGGGACCTATTCTTCTCGGACCTAGGCTATGCACCCCCCGTTGCACCAGTCTGGGACCCACTGATTATAGCGGCCCGACTCCTCATGAGGAAGCTAGGCGAGAAGCCGCGGAAGGCCTAAACCCCCGGCAAACACTTTACAGATACGGAGGGCCGCGCCCCCCGCTCCGAGGCGAGGCCCCGGTTATCTCCGGGGCGGCGATGACCCGGAGTCGGCTTCCACGCGGCCCCACACAAAATTTACACGTATCTACGAACCTCGTAGAGAAGGATTTATGGTGGCCTTTACCCTGGTGATAAGTGACGATCCTCTCATGGTGATAATAGTATGAGCAAGACTATTGCCCGAAGGATTGCGGAGTGGGTCAGCAGCCTCTCTATAGAAGATATCCCCCAGGACGTTATTGAGGAAGTCAAGAAGAGGTTCATAGATACCGTGGGCGTAGCTGTTGGAGCCTTCTACGAGGAGCCGGTGAAGATAGCACGTTGGCTTGCAGAGTCGAGCGGAACCGTGAGGATACCCGCAACCATATGGGGCACGAGAAAAAGGGGGAGCGCCGACCTCGTTGATTTCGCGAACGGCTGCGCCTGCAGGTATTTTGACTTCAATGATACCTACCTCTCTAAGGAGGCCCTCCACCCCAGCGACTCGATACCTGCCATAATCGCGGCGGCCGAGATCATAGACGCCCCACCAGAGAAGATAATCGAGGGAATAGTAGCGGCCTACGAGGTAATAGGTGCTCTAGCTGACGCATACAGTGTGAGATCCCGAGGCCTCGATCACACGGTCTACATAAACATCGGCTCCGCAGCGGGCGCAGCGAAAGTGCTAGGCCTCGACGCGGACAAAACCGAGGAGGCCATAAACATCGCGACAACCACAAGCCTAGCACTACGCCAGACTAGAGCGGGAGAGCTAAGCATGTGGAAGGGCTGTGCAGCCGCACACGCCTCTAGAAACGGGCTCTTCTCGGCCCTTCTCGCGTGGAGAGGCATGACCGGTCCGAAACCCGTCTTCGAGGGAGAGTTCGGATTCTTCAACGTCGCACTGTGCGGAGACAAGTTCGATCTCCCCGAGCTCGGCAAAGACGGCTACCGCATAATGAAGACTAGCATAAAGTATTGGCCCGTCGAGTACCACTCAATGAGTGCTGTGGAAGCGGCCCTACGTATAGTGGAGAAAGTGGGTAGAATAAATCCTGACGACATAGAAGAAATTATAATCGAAACATTCACAGTTAGCTATAAGATAATAGTCAAAGACCCTGAGAAGTGGGACCCGAAAACTAGGGAGACAGCAGATCACAGCCTCCCCTACATAGTCGCGGCAGCCCTACTAGACGGCAAGGTGTGGATCGACACGTTCAAGCCCGAGCGATACCTAGCAGAAGATGTCAGAAGGGTAATGAAGAAGATGAGAGTCGTGGTTAATCCCGAATACGACAAGATCTACCCCGAAGGGATAGGAAACAAGATAATAATTAAATTCAAAGATGGCAGAACAATCGAAGAGGAATCAATATATCCGCCAGGCCACTTCAAGAACCCCTTAGACAGAGGCGGTGTAGAAGAGAAATTCCTGAAGATAACTAAGGGACTAGTAGACGAGGAGAGAGCAAGAGAGTTCCTATCTAAAGCCTGGGCACTGGAGAAACTCGAGGATATTGGAAGACTTATCAGACTCCTAATAGTCGAAGAGTAAAGAAATTCTATCTACACTTATTTTTGATTATATATACTCCAGCTATTACCCCTAATATTATCCCAATTATAAAGACAGAAGCCTCTATTAGCCCAGTCTTGTGCAGCCTCTCCTGCAGCCTCTGAATCTGGTAGTCTCTAGCTTTGATCTCCTGCTTGTAGTGATCCTCGCATCCCTTGTAATTATCAAGCTGCTTCTGGACGTCGGCAAGCCTATTCTGCAGGTTCTTAATCGTACTGTTAAGTGTCTCTATCCTATCCTCCAGGTCGTTGATATATTTCTGTAGTCTAGCGATCATATCCAGGTTCTTGCCTAGATCGGCGACGCTCTCAACTGCCGCTGCGAAGGGCGGAATAGCTAATACTGCCGGTAGATAGTTCGTGGCTAGTAAGTCAAGGTATACGCTTGTCACGTTTCCATACACTACCTCTGCTATGTACTGCCGCGTGTTGTTCGCTTCTGTAGAATTAATTATGAGCTTTTTCATGGCTACAGCGCTTCGGAAGCTAGCTCCCTCGAAGAACGATACGTTGCCGTGCCCGGTCTGGTTCCCCAAAGTCTCTATCGACACTAGAGAGTATGCTACGGGAACTTCGTTACTCTTAATTATATGTACCCCGCTTGACGCGATAACCTTGCTTGTGAAGTTTCCATTTTCTATGTACGAATAAATAAGGTTTATACTTTCATTGTTAGATGTGTATATACTTACAGGTATAATAATGCTGAGATTTTCTATAGTATTATTAGCCTCAATATTAACATTAATTAGGGGAGTCCAACTATAGAAGTACAGCCTCTCCCTTACCGTCAAGTTGCCCGCGTCATATACTACCTCTACTACGAGAACCCGGTCGTTCTCTTCACCCACGACCTGTAGACTACCATTCCTAAGAGTCATATTGTTTATTGCTATGGATAGTAGCGGTATCGACGCATTTACGAGAACATCATATGTGTCTCCAAGATCGTTTTTCAGAGTCATATTCACGATACCGCCAGCATTAGCGTCTAGCTCGATATGGTAGTGGACAGTGTCAATACTTATGGTATTATTTACCAGAGCATAGTTGAGGTAGACTTCTTGCGCGTTAACCACGTATGCGGGAACTGTTAACAACGAAATCATAACAAGCACTATTACTGCTAGTGCTCTAGTCTGCCTCATCCCTGTCATCCCGCGAGATTACCAGCTAACAGTCTCAATAAAAAGAGTTCGCGCACGGCGAAAACGTTATTCCCCAGTCCTAGAACGAATAAGGACTATCATGATATCTCAGCCCTCCGGGTGCTCAACGAGGTGACCGGCTCCGAGATAGACGCTTGCAGTAGAATCTTCCGGGGAAGAGTCTTCTCCGGCAGAGGTGAGGGCTCGTTCTACGTGAGCATTTACGCTAAGAATATTAGAAGGAAACTCGGTTTCACGCCTTATCCGGGAACGCTTAACATCAAGCTCTTGAATAGCGTTGAGGAGTTCAACTCCTGCGTAGACATGCTTCCTAAAATCGTGATAGAGCCTCCTCGAATTCCCGGTGAGAAGCTTGCTAGGGTCGTTGCATACAAGCTCTACATTAATGGTAGGCCTGTCTACGCTGTCCGCCCGGAGATAACCATCTATAAGGGCGATGTGGTAGAGGTTATCTCCGATAAGTATCTAAGGAAAGAGCTTCGTCTGAAGGATGGCGACCTAGTCTACATAACCCTCTCAAGACAATCGCTGGAGTAGACCCTGGGAGGCGAGGCTCCGTAAGATGAGGAGCAGAATAACGCTCTACCTACTTCTCCTCCTCGCGATTGTGAACATATCGACTGCAAGCATACTGGTTAGGCTGTCCGGGGTCCACGGCTTCGTAGCTGCGACTTGGAGGCTAATCATTAGCTCGATACTAACACTTCTACTTATAGGTGTGAGTAGGGAGAGAGTTAGTATCCCAGGAGTTGCTGATCTGTTCTGGATGGCAATCTCCGGCTTTGCGTTGGCAATGCATTTTGGGCTGTGGATGATGAGTTTACACTATATCAACGTCGCCCCTAGCGTCACGATCGTTGACTCCTATCCAGCTCTGCTCGCTGCGGCTGGAGTAGTCTTCTTCGGAGAGAAGCCGCGGAAACTGCAGGTTATCGGGGCTGTGGCTGCTATGCTGGGCGTGTCAGGGCTCGCGTTCTACTCTAAGGATCGTGCCCTAGCCCCGGCTGGGGGTAACCCCATTATAGGCTCGCTACTAGCTTTCTTGGGTATGATAGCTGTCGCTATCTACTTTATAATCGGTAAGAGCATGAGGCGAAAGTACTCGACTCTCATGTACACTGGCGTAGTATACTCAATAGCATCTATTATATCAATAATTGTAACAATACTTATAGGACAGCCACTAATAGGATACTCCGCCCGAACTATGACTTACCTAGTTCTCCTCGGCATTCTCCCCATGCTTGGGGGGCACACAGTAATAAACTACGCCCTAGCGAGGCTCTCGCTCCTCTCCGCAACAATACCGGTACTCGGAGAACCCGTAGGTGCAGGCCTCCTAGCCTGGGCTCTCCTCGGCGAGCCGCTCCTCCCAGGCGAGGTAGCCCTTATGGGCATAACTCTAGCAGGCATAGCACTAGTCCTAGCATTCGAGCCCCAGCAGGATGGTGGGCCCGGGGGGATTTGAACCCCCGACCACCCGGTTATGAGCCGGGCGCTCTACCGGGCTGAGCTACGGGCCCGCACCCGCTATTGACGGGGATACAATAACCCGGGGATTATTAAGGTTTCACCGGCGGGGCTCGGTGGATAGTCGCTCTTCACCCCCAACAGGGTCGGGGTCGCTCCACCTCGCTCATCGCCCCATGAGATACAGGAAACATATGGGCAGGAGTAATATTGTTCCTCTTACGCCTCCGCTTTCTTCTCCTCGACGCGCAGCGGCTTAATCCTAGCGTGCCTAGCCATCTCTCTCAGTATACTGTTCTTGCTTATCGTTCCAATCAGGCGTCCCTCCTCGTCTACGACCGGTAGACCGTCCACTCCCTGCTCTTTGAACTGCTGTATGGCCTCGATTATTGATGCGTCGGCGCTTAGGGGCTTCTTGATTGGGACCATAGCGTCAGCAGCGACGAGAGGCGCTATCTTGACGAACCTAGCCTTCCTCGGCCCCGCCCTGATAAGCCTCCTTATCCAGATCAGCCTCCTGCTCTTCCTAGCTCTGAGGCTGTCCTCTGTGGCAACGAAGGGGAGCCTGTTAGCGCTGACCACGCCATAGATGATATTGCCCTCGGCCACGGTCACAGCGTCTAGGAGGAGCGTTCTCATCTTGTTGATCACATGCGCTAGGCTATGATGCGGGTGCACAGTGCTTAGCTTCCTAGGCACTACCAGGTCTCGGACCTTAATGTCTCCTACATGATGAACCGCGTAAGCCTCTATGAGGTTATCCTTAGTTATGAAGCCCACGATCTCACCGTTCTCATCCTCAACAATAGCTACCTCTGACTGGTTGCTAAGCATCTTGAGAGCGACGTTCTCGATAGGCTCGTCAGCCTTCACCCGGGGGACAACCTTCGACATGACATAGTCTATGAAGAACTTATCGTGAACAGTCCTTCTCCAGATCGGGCCCTTGAGTGCTATAGCTTTCAACATGTTCCACTTGCTGACAACACCCACGATGTTCCCAGCATCGTCGAGCACTAGGAGATAGTTGGTCTTCCTCCTGAGCATCTCCTTGCGAGCATGCTCAACAGTATCATTGATACTTATAGCGGGCAGCTCTAGGCGAGCGATATCGCCGGCTTTAACGCCGAGCTCCTCGTAAACAGTCTCAACAGGCTTCTCCGCGACCTCAGCAATAAGCTCCTGCTCGCTGTAATAGCTCGCTCTCTCCTCGACAGTGACGGGCTTCGGCATAGGCAGGGGCTTGACGCGGACCCTCGCGGGCTTCGCGCCCTCCATGTATGTCTTCACTATATCGAGCTGAGTCACTATCCCTACTACTCTCCCCTCCTCATCGACAACCGGTATTATCGAGAAGTCATTCTCCACCATAACCTTAGCAACCATTTCAACAGGAGTATCGACAGTTGCAACGACAGCGCCACGCGTCATTATCCTCCTAACCTTGGCCGGAGTACTAATCTTCCCATGCTTTATCTCCCTATGGAACCTCCAGCGGCCCTTCCTGACAAGGTCGAACGGAGTTATTACACCAATAGGCACGGGCTCCTCCTTGCTCCTCACAACCACAAGACCGGGAATACCGCGGAACACGAACTTGCTCCAAACCCTGTTAATCCTCTCATCAGGAGTAATAATGAACTGGTCCAGGTTCTTAGTAGTCATTATCTCGCCAACAGTCTCAGCCTTCGGCCTTAAGCCCCGGTCCATAAATGCTTTAATTATGTCCGTAAGCGTGATAACACCGACAAGTCTGCCCTCGTCATCTACCACGGGAGCCGAGTCCGTCTTGAACTCCTCCATTAGCTTAACAGCTTCATCAATACTATCGGTCTGACGCAGAACAGGGTAATCGCGGGCAACATCAGCCACCTTAATATTGCTCTTAGTGCTAGTAGGTATTATGGCCTCTATCCTCGTGAGAAAACCAACGAGCTTACGAGTCTTCTCGTCCTTGATAACAGGAACAATTCTCTCCTCAGTATAACGCATTAGCGCCCTAATCTTGGTGAGGGGCATCCTCGGCAGCGCCACCGCGCGAGGCTCCCTCAGCGCTTCCCATACCTTCAATCCCGCGTCACCCCAGACTTAACAGAGCACACGTGTAATTTATACCCAACTGAGATCCTAGCCCGTTAGCACGTTAGTCTTAATAGCCATACCCTTTCTTTCACAAAGATAATGGGCCTGGAAGCTCCAGGCCCTAACAGTAGCGCGCAGGAAGAGCGACGCTCCACAAGCAGAATGCAAGTGGAGAGAAGCGAGGGCCCTCAAGGGCGCTACCCCTAGTAGGGGGTGACACAGTAATGGCGTACGCAAACATGGAAGAACTGCCTAGATGTCCAAAGTGCGGAGCACCCATGGCATACCTAGTAGAGAAGGAGAAGAATGGCTCTGGAATAATAAAGATCACTCGCTACTACAGGTGTCCGGCATGCGGAACAAAGGTCATAGATGAACAGCTCCTAATAGAACCAAGCAATGGCGTGCTCAAAATCATACGATTAGATATTAAGAGAAAAATAATATATAGCAACAATACAGCGAGGAGGCGCCGACACTCGGACAGGAGCCACACGAGGAACACCAGGAGGGGCTAGCCCCTCCCATAATTCTAGCACTGGGCACAAGTTTTTCCCCAGAACTCTCCCGATAGCATTATTTTGCCACGAGTCTTGGAGTCATATTTCGCCCTAGTGGAGGGTCGCCTTAGGTTGCTAGCGAGGCTCAAGAGAATACTGAAAGACATTAGGGACGTACTACAGGCTAACCCTGACGTGAAGAGCATAGCGCGGAGGATGTTTGTAACCAACGCTTTAGACGGGATAGTTGCCGCTCTAGGAGTGAACATAGGAGGCTTCACCCCCACACAGGACCCCCTTATACATGCTAGCGGGATCATAGGGGGCACCCTCGCTATGGGAGTCGTCAGTGGAGTCATAGGAGTCTATATCTCCGAGAAGGCCGAGCGGCTGAGAGAGTATAAGGAGCTGGAGAGGAGGGTCGCACACAGCCTGAGAGGAAGCATATACTGGAAGGCGGTCCAGATAATACCAATTTACGTGGCCCTCTGGAGCGGGGTCGGGATAATACTCTTCCCACTACTGTCAGCACTACCCTTCCTCCTGGCCGGATCTCTGGGAATCAATATCGTAAAGGCATACTACGCATCAATAGCTATAAGCCTCGGAGAAATGATCTTCCTCGGCGCATACCTTGCTAGGGTGAGCGGTGAGAGCCTAGCCAAAGCAACCATTAGAATAATAGGGATGGGGCTCATCGCGCTGCTCATAGCTAGCGTTCTCCGAGTAGTGCTAGGAATCACAGTTACACCATAGACTCCAACACCCTAGGCAACACGGCGAATATACGTACGAGCGCTCGGAACTCTCCGAGATCAATGTACTCGTCCGGCGCGTGAGCGAGCTCCCCGTTGGGGCCGTAAGCTAACCCCTCGCTCCCCCTCATTAGGTAGTACCTTAGGTCTAGTCCTCCCGGGCACAGCTCGGGCTCTCCTATCTCGACCCCTGCCTCGCCACCTGCTGTTCTAAGAGCCTCGAACAGCCTGCCAGGCTCCGACACCACGGGCTCCATCTCCTCGAGGTAGTCAACACTATACTCAATACTTCCAAGACTTGTGGACGCCCACCTCAACAGGTCCTCTATCTCCGCCTTAGCACCATCAACAGTCTCCTCCGGTATAAGCCTCCTATCAATGGTGAAACTGAACGCACCGGGAACCTGGTTAGTCTTTCCCCCCTCAACACTGGCAACGCCACCTATCATATAGGTCGAAACAGCTGCCTCGGGCGGAGTTATCTTGTACCTGGTCCTCCTCCCGGCTAGTCGAGCCCGAAACGCCTGGTCTAGCATAAGCGCTAGCCTAGCCGCCATTATGAAAGCGTTACGCCCCCGCCAAGGCGTGCTGGCGTGCGCGGTCCGCCCCGCGACGCGCACTCGAGCCCATAGAGCCCCCTTATGGCCGTGCCAAGGCGAGGATAGACCGCTTGGCTCGGGGATGAGGACGAGCTCCGGAGGCCTGTCGAGGACGCGCTCGACCAGATAGCCGGTCCCGCACTGGCCCCCGATCTCCTCGTCGGGGACAAATGCCATCTCGAGGGTAAGCTTGCTCGGCGAGTAGCCACTATCCAGAGCAGCCTTCACCCCGGCGATAGCGGCAGCAATGCCGCCCTTCATATCAACGGCGCCTCGACCATACAACTTGTCGTCAACGATCACAGGCTTGAAAGGCTCTGTCACGCTCCACCCGGGACCTCCAGGAACTACATCGTAATGACCGTTAATGTGGAGCCTAGTCCCCCCAGAGCCTAGTCTTCCGAGGACGATGTATCTAGGTTTATCCCCAGCAGTCTTACAATAAGACTTTTGATAGTTCTTATCAACCTCTATAACATCGACAGAAAAACCTAGGCTCCTAAGAGTCTCTGCTAGCAGGTCGGCTGCCTCCTTATAGTGCTCACCGCTAGGGGAAACCGTGGGAATGCTGATGAGATCCTTGAGAAGCTGAATACCAAAATCATAAGCGCTGTCGAAGCCCTCCACAATACATCACCTGTCAGGCCAAGCAATCACTAAACTAATTGCTTGGCCAGGAGGTATTTCCGGGTTTCGAGGAATGGACTAGTGGAGTCGCGAGGGAGGAGAAATATTGATAGGCGGGGCCCAGAGGCCCCTACTATTCCAGGCTCCTGTCTGCTACTCCCCTCTCGATGCGGAGGGGGCGTAGAACGCTCACTATGTAGTTGAACGCGGCCTCAGGGTCAGTGTGCTCTCCACAGCTGTAGACGTCGACTGTTGCATACTTGTACTCCGGCCAAGTGTGTATCGTTATATGGCTCTCGAGGATTATCGCTACTACGCTAGCCCCCTCCCCAATCTTCCAGGCCTTGACGTCGAGTACTGTCATGTTCCCCACGCGGGCAGCCTCTAGCACTATGTTCTTAAGCATCTCGACGTCGCGCAGCGCCTCCTCGTTACGGCACCCTATAAGATTCCCGTAGACATGCTTACCGTATACCCGGTATCCCTCCTTCTGAACGTTGATCTGGCTCACGACTTACCACCCCCTTTTTATCCC
>WAOS01000064.1 GCA_015521185.1 Desulfurococcales archaeon
ATTACGTGGAGAATGCTGGCAGCGTATACGGGGCTCTTGAAAGTCACGGTGGTTACTCCGACATACTCGACTGTTCTGCTGACAATCGCGCTGACTATGTTGAACACGCTCTCATTTAGTATCTCCGGGTGCTGCTGCACGTAGGAGGTGTTGGCTACTAGCGCGAGAATGCTGTCTTTCACCTTGTACCCGTGCCACGACTCGTACACGAGCCTCTGCACTATCCGGACCGGCATCTTCACGATCACGGCATCATCGGTTGTCCCTACGACCTCCATTCCTAGGGCCTGGAGCTTTGTCACGTTGAGCGCCTGGACAAGGTTGTTGGGCACGACTAGGAGTAGCTTGGGGTATCCCTGGTCGTATAGGTACTGGCCGGTGCTCGGATCGTAGGCGGGCTGTATACCGGTGGGGGCTACCATGTAGCTGTTTACGCTAACAATCATAGCAGCGCTGTACCAGGGGCCTAGGAATCCTAGGAAGAGTAGTACTGCCATGGCCTTAGGGCCGAACTTCTTCCAGCCGTAGTAGATCATGTAGATGAACACTACCTCTAGGAGGAACGCGAAGACCTCGGCATAGAGCGGGAAGTAGACGAACTTCCCCGCTGCCTGGGTAAGATTCGGCCATAGAAGTACTAGGCCGAACTCGCTGGCCGTGCCCGTGGCGGCTCCCACAGCGAACACTATGACGAAGCCTTTGAACAGTGTCCAGCTTAGCTTGTGCCACTTCTCGTCCTTGGTCTTGAGGTAGACGAGGTATGCTACGAAGCTTAGGAAGCTTAGGCCTACCACGTACTGCAGTATAGCCCAGTGTACTTCGATGCCTACTAGGCTCAATAGTCTATCGGCGAACGCTGGATACGATTTCCACTGGCTTAGCAGGCTCATAACTATTACACCCCCGGGACGTGTCGCTCCCTATCGAGCCGCTATTTCTACGATAAGTCTATATTCTCTAGCTAAAAAGGACTACGCGGTGCAAACGATTTCCGCGCGGCCCTCAGAAGGTAATACTACCGTGCCCGCCGGCGAGCAAGGCCGCACCAAACTATTTAGCGCACCGTTAAATCTGCCACCGCCATCCTTTACTATTATGTGGTGAGAGGGATGGTTGAGCTGAAGAAGTGGAAGTGCATCCTCTGCGGTCAGGATGTTATTGAGGGGCAGAGATTCATCTATGTCCCGGGGAAGGGGTACGCCCATATCGAGTGCGCGTATGAGAGGGCTAAGGATAAGCTGAGCCCGGACGTGGTCGCGCTGATGGATGCTAACGAGGTTCTAGCCTACGCTATCGTGAGGCTGAAGGAGGCCGCGAGGATAGCTGAGTCGGAGCAGGTGAAGAGCGAGATCGTGGGGGCCAGATACAAGATAGAGGGGATGGCTGCGAAGCTCGAGGAGCTCCTGTCCAAGCTACTAGGCCTCGGCTAGACGAATTTTATCCCGTCCGCGCTCCTCACTATCACGCCCTTGTATAGGTAGTCTATCTGGCGGAGGGTCGCGTGCATATCGAACTCGGTCAGAGCGCTTATACCGTCTACGGGCACGACCACCTTGTACCATCGGAGGGCCGCGCTGGCTGCCGTGTGGAGCACGCATATGTTAGCTACTGTGCCGACAATGACCGTGTTCTTTATCTTGTTCACCCTGAGCAGGTCGTCTATCGGGGTCCCGTAGAAGCCGTCGTACCTGGTCTTCTGCACGACTATGTCGCCGGGCTGGGGCTTCAGCTCGTCAATTATCTGCCAGCCCCAGGTCCCGTACTTGACGTGTTCCCCCCATATCTCGTACTCCGGGTCCCAGTCGTAGTGGGTGTCCTGGGTGTAGATCACCTTAACGCCTGCAGAGCGCGCCCTGTCTAGGAGTCTCCTTATCGGCTCGACAGTTGCGGGTGCTGTCGGCACGAACAGCTTCCCCTCGGGCTTGACGAAGTCGTTCTGCATGTCCACAACTATTACCGCGGTCTCCCTAGCCGGGAGCTCAACGCTATCCACAACCTTGTAGCTGGGTACCTCAACGCTCACCATCACAGGCCACCCCCGCAATGCTCCCAGGCGGGCCCTCACATTATCCGGTAGTCCCTGGGAGGGGAAATATTCGGGGCGGTAGGAGAGAGCTTAGAACTTGACGAAGTCCTTGCCGAGGACTCCGCATATGGGGCACTTGGCGGGCGGCTCCTCACCTATCACCGTGTAGCCGCAGACAGGGCATATCCATATGTAGCCCTCTATGGGCATGTCCTCGCCCTTATCCACGTACTCCTTAGCCTTCTTGAAGAGCTCGTAGTGCATCTTCTCGGCCTCTAGAGCGTATAGGAAGCTTATCTCCGCGGCCTTGTCCCCGTGGTGCTTTGCTAGAGCTATGTAGGCGGGGTACATCTCCTCGATCTCGAACTTCTCCCCCATCATAGCGTACTCGAGGTTCTCGCTAGTCGAGCCCAGCCCTATAGGGGCCTCCGCAACTAGCTTCTCGGGAGCCTTAACGTCGGCTAGCCTCTTGAGATGGTTCCGCGCATGAATCCTCTCGGCATAGGCGATAGCCCGGAAGAGCCTGGCAACGTTCGGGAATCCCTCCCTCTCGGCGACCTCAGCATAAGCCTCGTACCTGGCCGCCGCGACAGACTCGCCGGCGAACGCGTTCAGAAGGGCCTCCTTAACCATGGGCCTCCTGGGCATAACCCTCACCTCAGACCTAGAATCGGGGTATGCAAGGTGCTCTACCCAATTAATTTACATATGTAAACACGGGCGGTCCGCCCTAGCGGAGCATCTTCTGCTCTATGACC
>WAOS01000065.1 GCA_015521185.1 Desulfurococcales archaeon
GGACTGGTTCCACCCAACCTTCTGGCCCCTGAAGCCGAGCATTAGGAGGAGGATACTGAGAATCTACAGGGAGCTCGCCTCGCTATACGGGCAGAGGATTGCTAGGGCTCTGGTCGCGGAGAGCATAAGCGACCTAGCACTACTCCGCGCTAACACTGCTGCCGCAAGAATAGCCAGGGTAGTCGTGCACCCCGACTTCCGCGGTGGGGGGCTGGGGGTTCTCGCGGTGAGGGCTGCTGTGGAGTGGATTAGGGAGAGGCGTATCCCCGAGATGAAGAGGCGAAAGCACGTAGTCGAGACTATAGCTGCCATGGCGAGGTACAACCCGTTCTTCGAGAGAGCAGGCTTCAAGTACATGTGGGACACCGCAAGCGGTAGACCCGTCCTCATGTACCCTCTAACCCGGGAGGCGGAGGAGAGGATACGCCGCTACCTCGAGGAGGACCCCGTCGGCAGGATGCACGGCGGCAAGCTCTACAGGCCGAGGTTCCGCGTGGACGAGCCTCTCAGCGGGCCCATCGTGCTGGAGGGCGTCTCGAAGTCGTACAGAACGGAGCTAGACCTCGAAGGCCTGCCCGAGGACGTTGCTGAGGCGCTCCGAAGCTTCGGAGTGGAGAGGCGCATAGTCGAGAGGACAGTCCTTAGAGAGGTAACCCTCAAGATCGAGCCCGGCAGCATAGTGGTTGTCATGGGGCTTAGCGGGGCCGGAAAGACGACCCTCCTCCGGCTCATACTAGGAGCGGCAGGCCTCGGAAGCGGGGACCTCTAC
The DNA here is from genome assembly GCA_015521185.1 of Desulfurococcales archaeon. Taxonomy (GTDB): domain Archaea; phylum Thermoproteota; class Thermoprotei_A; order Sulfolobales; family Acidilobaceae; genus S143-63. The sequence goes on from WAOS01000065.1 coordinate 770, forward strand.
CGGCCGGACGAGGGGAGAATAATTGTCCCCAGCAACGCCAGGGTAGCCGCCATGATCCCTGGAGAGATAGAGCCCCGCTTCGGAGGGGGGAGCCTCCTCGAGGAGATAACGCGTATAACTGGCGACGTAGTCATGGCATTGGAGGTTCTGAGCGCTAGCGGGATAAGCGACGCGGTCCTCTACAGGGCTAGGATAAGCGAGCTCAGCACTGGCCAGAGGGAGAGGGCTAAGCTGGCCTCACTTCTCGCGAGGAGGCCTAACCTACTCGTCATAGACGAGTTCATGGCCCACCTAGACGAGACCACGGCGAAATGGGTTAGCGGGAGAGTGGCCAAACTAGCGAGAACACACGGTATAACACTAGTACTAGCAACCCACAGGAGGGAAGTGCTAGAGTCCCTGCAGCCCGACAAGGTTCTCATAGTGGGATATGGAGGAGTAGTGGAGGCCCGGTCCCTATGAACCCGATAGCGAGAGCGGCGGACCGGTGCGCGCAGACCCTCATGGAGATTTACAGGGGCCTAAAGCTTCTCCACGACGCGGAGTGGGGAGACCTCGTAAGCATGGGTGAGGGGCCCGGTCCGGTCCAGGTATTCGTTAAGAGCGTTAGGGAGGCGAGTATAGACGAGATACCTCTAATCCTAGCGCTCCTAGAGGGGCTGAGAAGCAGGAGGGTCGAGTTTTTCGAGTACGAGAGGATGACTCGGGGCGAGATGAGCAGGGAGGAGGTCCTGGCCCGCCTAATAAATTCGGGACTGCGGAGGGGTAACCCGACGATAGTCGTTATGCCGAGCGCTCTCCCAGCCAGCCTCTACAGCAGGCTTCCCTGGGAGGCGAGGGAGGCCCTCTCGAGGAGCCTCGCAATTAGGGTTATAGTCGAGAACGAGAACATCCTCTACCTCCCGGAGCAGTCGCCCAGGGACGGAGTGGAGATAGTCGCTAAGAACAACAGCGCGTCTAGCTACGCCCGTGTCCGCTGGCTCCGCGGGGAGGCGGAGAGGAGGAACATACGGGTCCGCGGAGAAGTCTACCTCCAGGATAACGCGTCCATAATGGAGTACGTCCTAGAGAAGGGGATCCAGAGTATCGGGGAGAGGATACCCGTAAACAAGCTAGCACACTACATAGTAGCGCTCAGCAAGTGCGACCGCATCTCCGGGATAGAACAGCTTAGGCGTTGGGAGAGGAGCACTCATCTAGTATACGCGATAAACACTAGCATAGACACTCTCCTCCCCGTATACGAAATGCTTCGCGGCAGGAGGATGCGGCTTGTCGACGAAATACTTGTTGGCCCCCTATACAGTGAGATAATGGCTGGGGCGAGGAGGATCATGAGGGAGGTGCTCGCCCGCCTACTAGAATCACTCTTCTAGTCTTGGCTCCTCAACGATCCTCTTACCGGCTATGACTTGGTCGATACTGTGTATTATGCATCCGAACTCCTCGAGCCTCTCCCTCACCTTCTCGAAGTCTATGTCCTCGCCCTCGATAGTCATGCTCAGCGTTACAGTCTCAACGTCGATTTCCTTCACAGTAATGTTGACACCGTCGACGCCTTTGATCGCGGCTATCTCTCGGCCAACATCTATGATACTTATCCCCTTGATTGGCTTGAGGATATCCAGGACGAGCCTTCTAAGGGGCGCTGGCACCACTGTCACCCTTCACTGAATCTCACGGGTCTCGGCCGGTAGCTAATTTTTCTTTACCCTCTCCTCGAGTAGCCTGCGCAGGTCCTCGGGCACCTCCACGCTTTCCCACTTCTTAGGGTCGAAGGCCACCGTCACTATAGTGCACTTAGCGCTGATCATTCCCAGGTCAAGATTGTGTATTGTGTAGTGCCAGGTTATGCTTTTCCTCCCAACTTTGATATCATCTATGTCGACCCTGTACCTATCGTGGACCCGTAGAGGCGCGTAATAGTCAATCTCGACATGCACCCTCGGGAAGAGTATCTCCGGCGGGAAGCTCCTCCTCCCAACCACGCTTATCACAAACTCCTCCTCAGTCTTCTCACAGTACCTTAGGAAGCTTGTGAAGTGCGCTATCTGCGCCGCGTCAGTCTCGCTCCAGTAAACCCTATCCTCCCTGCTGTAGATCGCCATCGTTGGCACCCGCGATGGACCCGAATATTTCTCCGGGCAATATAACCCTGAACCCGCCTACCCTCGCCTCTACGAGCCGCGTCTCATACACTCGCTCTAGGAGACTAAGCGGGATGTCCTCGGGAGCTCCAGTGTACACTGTCTTCCCCCGGGATACTAGGGTGACAGTGTCGAAAGCTGAGAGGTATTGGAGCTCGTGTCCGGCTACCACCACGACCCTGCCAGCCCGCGCGATCGATCTTAGGAGCCCTATCACGCTTGCAACATTCTTCAGGTCTAAGAAGCTTAGGGGCTCGTCGAGGAGCAGGATCCTTGGCCGTCTAGCGAGGACTCTTGCGAGGCACACGAGCCTCCTCTCTCCCCCGCTGAGCGTGATGAACCTCCTATCAAGCAGAGCCTCGACCCCCGCGAGCCTGGCTGCCCATAGGATCTCTCCGTCGCTAGCGCTAGCCCCATAGGTTCCCGCCTCGATAACGTTCCCCGCCCTAGCGAGCAGGTCTACCTCGGGGTAGGCGGGCATGTACCCCAGAAGCTCTCGCGCCTCCGCCGGGCTCCTGTCTCCGCAGACCTTCACCTCTCCCCGGTACGATACTATGCCCGCTAGCGCCCGAAGCAGGCTCGTCTTGCCGGCCCCGTTCGGCCCTATGAGGGCGTGGAGGCCCGGGCCTAGGCGGAGGCTCTCAGCCCTAACGAGCACTCTCCCGCCCGCCCTCACCTCAAGCCCGCGCGCCTCAACGCTACACTGCTTCACCAGTGTCACCATCCGGTTCTCCTCGATAGGTAGAACAGGACAGGCGAGCCGAAGAGTGCTGTGACGGCTGTGAGAGGGATCTCTGCTCCCCCACCGACAATGCGGACCGCTATGTCGCTCCCTAGAGCGGCTATCATCCCGAGAAGCGTGCTCCCCGCCAGGGCCTCGAGATACCTGCTCCCTATGGCGAGACGGACCGCCCACGGCGCCGCGAGCCCTATGAAGCCGACTGGGCCCGCCATAGCCACTAGAGCGCTAGCCGCGGCGCTAGACACTGAGACGGCCGCGAGCCTCAAGCGGCCCACGTTCACACCGAGGCTCGCCGAGACCTCGTCTCCTAGGACGAGCGTGTAAAGGCGTGGAGCGAGGGCTACCATGAGGGCTATGCTGGCTGCCACAACAGCGCCTGTTACCCATAGAGTTATCCTCGTAGGGTAGGCAACCGTGCCGAAGAGCCAAGTGTAGTTGACCCTCTGGGCTGCGGGGCTCCTGGCTAGCATTAGGATTATCATCCCGAAGAATGCGTAGCCGACGCTTACACCGGCTACAATCAAGCTTGTGGGCCCCGCGCCCATATAGGCTCCGAGCCCGACAACAATAAGGAATGCAATAGTTCCCCAGGCCAGGCCGCTTAGATACATGGCTAGCGGGTTAGGGTTCCTGCTAACCGATAGGACCACCACGACCCCGAAAGCGGCGCCAGCTGAAACGCCGAGGAGGTAAGGGTCCGCCATGGGATTCCTTAGCGCGTACTGCATTGTTAGACCGCTCGAAGCTAGGCCTGCCCCCAATATGATTGCTGCTAGTGTCCTCAGCATTCTATAGTGTAGGATGGGCCTAGCATTGCCTGTCACAAGCTGCCTAGCCACGTCTAGAGGGCTCAAATTGCCGGCTGGGCCTATGCTGAGGCTCACAAGGGAGAGTGCGACGACCCCTATTAGGAGGAAAATAGAGAGTAGGAGCGATCTCAACCCTCACGCCCCCAGGGGATTAGGGTAGTGGGGGCTCGGGGAAGGTGAGTCCCTGTGGTAGCTCGTTTATTACGTGGGGCACGCTGGACACGTTATACCCGTATATCTCGGGGTAGACAATATACTGGAGTAGTAGGAGTCCTAGGGCGAACCTGGGGCTGGGCCTGTTTATGAGGCTCGAAATGTCGTAGGACAACTGATAGATTCTGTTCTGCGCGACTGCCGGTATCTCGAGGGATTCCTCGCCGAGCGTGCTGTTCAGGAGGCTGAGGAACTGGCTAATGTTGCCGGACGTCAAGATTATCACGTCCGGCTTCGCGGCGAGGAGCTGCTCGGGGCTTACCGCTGGCCACCCGCTCAGATTGGAGAATGCGTTGATGGCGCCGATAAGCTGTATTCCGCTCGACTGGAAGGTTCCGTTGCCCACAACATACATCGGGTTGTCGGGCCACACTATGATCGCGACACTCCTCTTCTCCTCGACGGCCTGGCCCGCCAGTGTTATGCGGAGCACTTTAGCCTCGAAGTCTGCCGCTGCCCTAGTCGCGTTAGCGATGTTTCCGGTGGCTTCCCCAAGCATGATTAGACTCTCCTTTATGTCGTCGACAGTCTCCTGGGGGAGCAGGATCACAGGTATTCCGTAGGCCTTGAGTATCTCCTTCACCTGGTGGTGGCTTGGGACGCCCGCTACCCCTACGACAAGGTCGGGGTTGAGGCTGAGTATCTTCTCTATGTCTGGGTTCCAGAAGTCGCCTATGACCTCGACACTACCATTGTTAACCCTCTCGACCAGGCTCGGGGGCCAGTCAGTGTACGAGTCCACACCAACTATTCTATCGGTAGCATTGATGAAAGCTAGGGCCTCACTCGCTGACGGGGCAAGGCTCACAATCCTCTCAGGCCTCTGAGGGATGACCACTTCGTCGCCGGAACCGTCAACTATGGTCACGGGGAACATCATGCTCGCGGACTCCTGGATCTCGGCCAGCCTCTCCTCTATCTGACTAATGGTTTCGTTGATGGCCTCTAGACTCGCCCTTATGGAGCCATTCGTGCGCGAGAGGCTCTCAGCGAGGACCTCGACCTGTGCCCTAAGACTGGCTAAGTCACTGCTCAGCTGGGCTATCTGGCTCATCCCCGCCTGGAGGCTGGTAATGTTGTTCTCAAGCTTTAGAAGCCTCTGCTGGAGCTGCTCGATCGCTCTCTGGTAGTCAGCTATGGTGCTGTTAAGCTGTGTTGATAGCCGCTGTATGCTCTCCGCCGTTGCCTGCTGGTTCTCGGAGATCTTGCCCAGGTTAACCGCTGCGTAGAGGCTTATAGGTACGAGCAGTATTGCTACTATGAGCGCTGCGACCGCGAGTTTGCCCGCGCCAGTACCTATGGACACCGTATCCACCTGTGGGGGATCACGGACCGGCCGCGGGGATTATAAGCTGTTCCCGCCTCCAACAGGCTCCCCCATAAGGCTCCTACCACTCTTCAAGCCGGTGACCCTCACAGACCATAGGTAGCTCCTCAGGGGGAGCCTCCGCCGGAGGGCAACAGCAATAGGATAGCTACCCGGCTGCCGGGCATAGCAGTAGCTGGACTCGCAAGCCTCAACCCACAAGCCGCGGAGAATCGTGCCGGGAGGGGCCACGCGGCGGAGCATCTCGCGCTCGAAAACGTTCCTAACATAGTAGGTGAAGCTCCTCGCGTGCTTCTCCCTCCTCCCCCTCACACCGTGCCTCATCCTGTATACGCGTGTGACCGGGACTGGGAGGAGGCGGCGGACATTAACCCTCCTAACGAGGAGGCCCTCGCTCATGACACGCTCGAGAAACTCCCTGTTCAACCTGTAAGTCTCGCTGGTCTCGCCGGGAAGTCCGAGTATGAAGTTGAGCCCGGGAAGTAGGTGTGGAAGACCGTTCCACCCCCTACGCCCGCCCACCC
>WAOS01000066.1 GCA_015521185.1 Desulfurococcales archaeon
ATCATCTGGAGCCTATCCATAGCGGCGGCGAGAGCCCTCTTCACAGCCTGCCTAGTCCTCTTCAGCTTAATGTTATCCGCCGTACTATACTCCTGGCGGAGCAGGCTCATAACATCGCTTATCGGCCTATTCGGAGGTATGTAGAGGCTCAGCAGTATAGTGGCGGGCGCGCTCCACTTCTTCAGCTCCCTCAACAGCTGGGCCAGCTGCCTCTTGCTAATTATCAGCTTGTTCACATCGCTTATCTGACCCGCTGGCACTTGCAGCACCCCTTAGACGGTGGTTTAAGACCAGAAGCTTATATCATATTTACCTGGGAACCCCCTTGCGTGGGGGTCGCGTTGCCCCGGATCCTAGAGGCCGACTGCTACTGCCCCGACAGGAGGGTCGTCGAGGAAGCGGTTAGAACCATAAGGGCGGGCGGGATCGTGGTAGCGCCCACCGACACTCTATACGGCCTGCTAGCCGACCCGTTCAACCCTAGAGCTGTGGAGCGGGTGTACAGGGTTAAGAAGAGGTCTAGGGATAAGCCCCTCCCCATACTCCTAGGCGAGTCCCACCACGCGATCCTCCTCGTCAGGCCTAGCAGCATATTCTGGAGGCTAGCCCTCAGGTTCTGGCCGGGCCCAGTGACGATAGTGGAGGAGGCCAGGCCTGGCCTGCCGAGCCACCTCGAGAGGTGGGGGCCCATGGGGGTGAGGCTCCCCGACTGCCCCCTCACGCGCGAGATAATAAGGAGGAGCGGTGGCGCCCTGATCGGCACTAGTGCTAATATCTCCGGCGGTAAGGGGCCCGTAACGGTTTACGATGCTAACGAGCAGCTCGGGGACCTTGTCGATCTCTACATTGATGCGGGGCCTACGAGGCTTGGGAGGCCCAGCACTGTGGTCAGCGTTGTCGGCGGCAGTGTTGAGGTGCTGAGAGAGGGGGCGGTCCGGAGGGAGCAAATAGTTGGTGCCCTAGCGGACGAGGATGGCTAGGATTGCCTTCTGGATGTGGAGCCTATTCTCGGCCTGGTCCCATACGATGCTCTGGGGCCCATCAATAACATCGTCAGTAACCTCCTCGCCTCTGTGAGCGGGGAGGCAGTGCATGAAGACCGCCCTACTGCCAGCGGCCTGCATGAGCTTGGAGTCAACACGGTAAGGCTCCAGGAGCCTCCTCTTCTCCTCCGCAACCGCCTCCTGCCCCATGCTCACCCACACATCAGTGTACACAGCGTCGGCCCCGCGCACCGCCTCATAGGGGTCCTCCGTTATGAGTATCTCCGCACCCGTCTCCCGAGCGGCCTCCCTCGCCGCGCGCAGTATGCGGGGGTCCGGCTGGAGGCTCCTAGGGGTGGCCACCCTCACGTTAACCCCCAGCTTCGCGCCCGCCACGAGCAGGCTGTGAAGCACATTATCGCTCCCGTCGCCCACAAAGGCGAGGGTAAGCCCTCTCAGCCTCCCCTTGATCTCTAGCAGAGTCATGTAGTCTCCCAGGGCCTGGCACGGATGGCTCAGGTCGCTGAGAGCGTTTATCACCGGCACGTCGGCGTGGCGAGCGAGCTCCTCGAGCTTCTCGTGCTCCCTAACTCTGGCAACTATAGCGTCGACATACCTGCTGAGAACCCTCGCGGTGTCCGCAATAGTCTCCCCCCTGCCGAGCTGAAGCTCTCTCCAGCCGAGATACATAGCGTGGGCGCCGAGCTGGTGCGCGGCCACGTCGAAGCTGACCCTCGTCCTAGTGCTAGGCTTCTCGAATATCATCGCTATGCTCCTCCCGCGGAGAACAGGGATAACCCTCTCCCCAGCATAGTGCCTACGCTTCATCTCCAGGCCGGCCTTGATTATCTGAAGGATCTCGTCGCCGGAGTACTCGTCGAGACAAACGAGGTCGCGCCCCTTGAGCCTGTACAGGGTCACGCATGCTCACCGCTACGAGCCTGGGCGCCCCGGATCTTAATTAGGCCTGCCCGGGACCGCGGGTAGACATGGTGTGAGCGTTGTCGTTCAAGAGGAAGATAATGAACAGGGCTATCAAGGAGAACCTCCTAGACCAGATGGAGCGGTCCGGCATAAGCCCGGGAGAGGCCTCGGAGTGGCTCTGGGACGACTTCGGCAAGCGAGTGCCCCCCAGATGGGACAAGATTAGGAAGGCAGTCCTATCCGACCCCGACGTCACGCCCCAGGACCTCGCCGTCTTCATGATAGACCAGGGCGTCCAGCCCGAGGAGGGTGCATGGGATGCCCTCCCGAGAAGGGGCCTGCGAGGCGGCGAGGCTACTCGCTAGCCTCCCCAGCCCTAGGCGGGGAGGGCACAAGGGATTCACCCCCGCCCACGCCCTCATGGCGCTAGACCTCCTAGAGAGGCGCGCGGGCAGGCCCTCCATAGCGCGCACGCTAGGCCTAGGCGAGGCCTCCGCGAAGACCCTCCTACGCTCTCTAGAGGAGGCGGGGCTCGCAGCCAGGTCCAGCAGGGGGAGAACCCTCACGCCCGGGGGGAGAAGGGTTCTCGAGGAGCTTAGAGCCGCCATCCGGACCGGAGAGGCTAGGCCCTCCCCCTTCCCCGGCGAGCCCGCCTCATACGTAATAGTGAGGTGGGTGAGGCCCCCCGAGACCCTAATCGACGTGTACACGTACAGGGACTACGCCGTCTTATCGGGCTGCCGGACCGTCATGGTAGGAGCAGTAGTTAGGGGGGCAACTACCTTCCCCGGCACGCCGGAGGATGCCGCGCCCAGCATAGAAGCGCCCGAGGAGTGGTCCGGCGCGGTCCTCGTAGGCCCCGCGAGATGTGAGAGGGAGCTCGTTGACGCGGCGCTCCTTATACTAGCGAGTAGTTGCGGGTCTACCGGTCCGGCCTGGAAGCGTTAACTCCCCGGTTAAACCCTTCTATACCTACTACCCCGTAGCTTGCAGGCCTTTCTTGCCGGACCGGTCCGGCCGGTCCGCCGTATTACTCGCATCATTATACAAACAGTATTATCATAGCCGGACCGGAGCGGAGGACCGGAGCACCGGTCCGCGCAATACTACGGGCGGAGGGTAGTAGTAGGTATACTAGCGGGGGGCCTGAGCACACTCCTCCAGGAGCTCCTTCGCGGGCCGTGTTAGCCCTATCCTTATCCCGAGCTTCGGGTCGGTGTAGAGGTACACTATGTTCTTGGTTTGGAGGAGTCTCGCAACCTCTAGGATCCACCTATAGTCGGCCTCCATCAGCCTAGCGAGCTGGTCTATGTACATGTATGTGCTGCCCCACTTGGTGTAGTTTGAGAGTATCGCGGATAGGACCTCGACCTCCTCGTCGCTGAGCTCGGGCTTGAGGGTCTCTAGGAAGCATGCGGCCGCTAGAGCCCTCTCTTGTAGTTTACTGTGGAGTGAACCTTTCTTTGGCGCAATAAATCGCAAGGAAGGACCGTGCTCGGACCGGGCGCGGCCCCTCCTCTTGCCGTTTGTTGTCTGCTTAACGTTTTGCTCCGACAATATACGCTGGGCCAGCAGGGCTAGCCTGTCGAACTTCTCGTCCCTCTCCCTCTCCGCGACCTTCTCCGCGTACTCTTCGCCCTTCGGGGTCAGCATCCAGAAGCCTCCGCTGTACTCCACGTACCCCCTCGTCTTCCAGTATGAGAGGTAGCTGCTGATGTACCGTGTCTCGTAGCCTAGGATCCCCGCGATCTCGCTGCTCCTCATGGGCCTGGTGAGGAGGAGGACCATTATCGCGTCTACAAGCTTGCTTCTCGGCCCTCCGAGCTCCCTCTTCTGCTCGGCCCTCCGCTCCCTCAGCTCTTCGAGTATCTTCTCTAGCCTGCTATCCCTATCCAAGGCTGGGGCCCCAGGGCATGGTTTAGTGGTTGCTTGGGGCTGTGGGGTGTGCTGGCGGGTGTTACGCGGGTAGGACCTCTTCCCTATGCGAAGCCGGGGAACTCGTCTAGCCTGCTCTGCCTCCTGCCTCCGAGGCCTAGGAGCCTGCTCTCCCTTGCGAGGCCCGGGAGGTCCAGCCTCCTCTCTATCTCCTCCTGGAGCCCCTCCGGTCCGGGGGCCCTAGCTATTGGGCCCTCCCTCATTGCTCTGCGGACCGTCTCGCGTATGTGCCAGTTGCCCACTGGAGCGTAGTAGGAGGGGAGGATCTCCCTGATTATCACGGCGTCCGCCCTCCTCCCCCTATTGTAGAGGTGCTCTAGGACGCCTAGCTTGGCAGCGCTGTACCCCCCGTCCTCGGCGGTCTTCCTCCCGAGCGGGTCCTCGACTAGCCTGTACACGACGGGCTTGCTACCGTGCCTAGTCCAGACGGTCCGGGGGTGCCAGGCCTCTATCCACTCGATGCTGCCCGGTCCGGGCAGCAGTACTATGATGAACCTGTTGCCCAGGTACTCCCCGTAGTAGAGCTCTGCCTCCCCAATCTCTGGGAGGCCCCTTATCGCGGCTCTGAGGCGGCCCGATAATATCTCGTCGACCGCGGTGATCGACCATCTCGTCGGGACTATCCTGCGGGACCTGGGCCTGCCGAGGAAGCCGAGGCTGAAGGCCCTCTGTATGCTGTAGATGTCCACGCCGGACCGGTATAGCTCCCAGACGATGTCCGACGCGCGCGCGTCGTCCCAGATAGCCTTCTCGAGGCTGGGCGGGAGGCGGGGGCTCGACGATACCCTCACCCTCTCCGCGGGCGCTGTCGGCCCGACGGGCTTCACGAGGCCGTCGAAGCGGAGCCTCGGTACGGGCGGCCTCCTCAGCTCGGCCTCAGCGTCGACGGGCCTCTCGCTTAGTGCTGCCAGGCCTATCTCTGTCTCGTAGAGCCTGTACGGGTCTCTCGCGTCTGCCCGGAGGGACGCGCCGAGGATGGAGCTCCTCAGGCTTATGATTCTGGCGAGGGTAAGCCTCTGGCCCGCCCATATCTGGGGGGCATCGTATATCCTTGCTTCCTCTCCGCTCACGCCGGGCGGTATGAATAGGTATAGCCGGACCGCCGGGTAGCCCCTCTCCCCCACGAGCACGCCCGGGGGAGTGGCGCCCTCGACGCTTCGCCCCTCGACCCTTAGGGCTGTGCTCATGCTTGCGCGGAACCGCTGGAGTATGGGGCAGTAGGGGAGCCCGCAGAGCCTCTTGTAGCCCTTGCATTTGGCGCAGAGCTCTGGGGGGATTCGGGGCACGGCGGGCTCACTCCTCTAGGACTTCGAAGCCCATTCTCTCTAGCTGGGTCTCGATTCTCTCCTCGCTTGCCTCTCCCTTGGGCTTGTAGTACTTGAGGAGGAGTATGTCTCCTTCTTCTAGCGTGTAGTCGGGCCGGACCGGTATTATCCAGCTCCCCCCTCTCCCTATGGCTATCACGTTTATACCCATGTCGCTGAGGCCTAGCTCTCCTATTGTTTTGCCTGCCACCCTAGATGTTGCCCTCACGCGGAGGAACGCTTCCTCCTCTTCCTCTAGGGCCTCCTCTACGAGGGTGAGGTGCCCGCTCTTCTCGACGGCCCTAGTCATCTGCACGGCGCTGTCTGCCAGCTGCTCCATTGTTGATGCGAAGACCGCGACGGAAACCATCTCCCTAGCTATCCCCGCCTGGCTGGCGGCGTAGCTCTTCTCGAGGACGTTGTGGAAGAGATAGTCTACCTCGTCCTCGAGCTCGGTTATTATGCTCACGAGGCTCCTATCGCCATACACGAGCACGTGGAAGGCTAGGTCGAGGACGCTCCTGGCGAGGCTCTTGATACGTATTATGCCCTCAGCCAGGTCGTCGCCCGCCCGGGCCACGCTGATATACGATGTCTTGCTCAGCCTCTTAGCCCCCTCCTCGTCGCCCACCAGGCCGGCCAGCTCCTCTATCTCCTCGGCCAGCCCCCTAACAACTAGCATGTCGCCCTTCTCGAGGCTGTGGAAGGAGGGGGCGAGTATGTAGCTGTCGCCGCGGCGGACGACTAGGAGGTCTATGATTGCTGGTATGTCCTTAACCCTCCTCTTCGCCTTCAGGAGGGCGACTATCTCGTTGCAGCAGTTGACGGCTGCCTTCACGTAGTCGTGGACGGGGTAGCCCCTTAGTATGAGGCCTGCCAGGTCTCCAGCGGCGTCGCTCACCTTGTCTAGGGCTCTGCCTATGTTAGCTATTGCCACCGCTATGTTAGCGTCGTCGGGGCTCCGGACCGCTATGCTAACCTTGGCCACGAGCTCCTCGTAGATATTGTCTATCTGGCTCTCGACCTTCAGCACCTCTAGGGCGGCCTCGCGGTCCTCGCTGAGGAGGGAGTATAGCGCTAGGTCGACGGCCACGCTCGAGTAGTGTTTAAGGAGCTTGAGGTAATCCTTAACAGTGTAGGGTTGACTCTTCACCCCAGCCCTACCCTCCTATAGGAGTATAGGATTATGCTGAGCTCCCCGGTGGCACCTATCTTGCCCGGGGCGCCCTCGAGGTAGACGCGCCTGCCGAGGCGGGCCTCCTGGGCCGAGAACTCGGGCTCGCCCCCGCTAACCACGAGGAGTGTCAGCCCCTTCAGGGGCGGGGGTGATAGGGGGTCGAGGCTCTCCTCGGCGTAGTCCCTCGTGACAAGGATCACGTCGTCGGGCCTGAGAAGCTCGACCGCGTCCCCCAGGTCTGGGAGGACTACCAGCCTCTTGCCCTGGCGCAGGGCGATCCTCATAGCCTCGGGGACCCCGCTCTGCGCGGCCCCGCCGTAGGGCTTGGTTATCACTAGGGTCTCGTAGCCCAGGCTGTACGCTATCCTAGCCGCGTCTACAACCCTCTGCACACTGCTAACGTTGTGGAGCACGGGTACTAGCCTCTTCTCCACGGCTCAACTCACCCGCCACTACTCTAGCTATTGCTTCGGCCAGCGGGGGCGGGACTGCCTCGCCAACCATATCGTACTGGGCGTCCCTGCCTCCCAGAAATATGTGGTGGTCGGGGAACCCCATCAGCCTTGCCTGCTCCCTCACGGTTAGGAGCCTGTCCTCGTATGGATGTATGAACCTAGAGCTACCCATGACGGTGGGGGCAGTCCTGTTCGGGTGGAGCCGTATGTAGTTCGGTATCTTCCTCCTCGCCCCCTGGAACATTATTAGGCTCTCTCCCCAGCGGAGCCTCGAGAGCCTCTTCCTATGCCTCCTGGAGACCTCTGGAGGGTACTCGTGGTTCGGCGGCACAGGGCTCCCTGGGGGCGGGAGGTCGCGTATCGCCTCCCACACTGTGGGGCCAGGCCTCTTCGGCGGGCGTATCCGTATGTTCGATACGAAAACCCTAGTCCTGTGGCTCGGGGTCCCGTGGTCCTCCGCGTTGAGAACGTTGAAGTATACTCGGGGGTAGCCCACTCTCGCTAGCTCCCTCCTTATCGCGGACTGGATTGGAGCCTCGAGTATGCCTGGCACGTTTTCTATTACGAACACTCTCGGGGCGAGATCGCCTATGAGGCGTATAGCGTGTAGGAACAGCTGGCCCGCGGGATCGCTGTAGAGCCTGTCTAGCGGGCTCCTCTTCCTCTTGGGGTTTGCCCCCGTGAAGGGCTCGCAGGGTGGGCTGGCTATGACTACGTCTATCTCGCCCCTCTCCAGGCCGGCCGCGTCCAGGAGGTCCCTGCCCGTCACGCTCTTTATATCGTCGCCCACGACGGCGGACCACGGGAAGTTGGCCTTATACGTCTTAGCCGCTGGCGGGAAGGAGTCGACGGCCGCGAGGTTCCTGTATAGGCCCGTGTCCACGAAGCCCCTAGCGTAGCCGCCAGCGCCGCTGAAGAGGTCAACTAGATTGTAGGGCTTCCTCATCCCTCCTTATCTCCTCCTCGAGCCTCTCTATCTCGCGCCGGAGTATCTCCTTGTACTCGGTGTTGTCGAAGAGCTCCATGGGCTCCCCCGTCTCGGGGCACTCGAAGCCTAGGTTGAAGGCCTCGTCGAAAGTGTATCTCTTCGGGGGAGTCCTCGTATCGCTCGGGCAATAGTAGAACTCGTTCTCCTCCTCGTACCTGAGCCTCCGCTTGAGCCTCTCTAGGACCTCCTTCTTCCTCGCGAGTAGAACCCTGTTGACCTGGTTAAGGTCTATGTACCAGTAGTACCTGGTCGCGCCATGCTGGGGATGGCGGCCCCTGCGGAACTTCGCAAGCCCGTTGTCGTAGAGGATGTGGAGTATCCTGCGTATCTCGCTCTGGCTGTAGCCGAACTTCTGAGCTAGCTCCTCATCGCTTATACCGTTCTTAGCGCTGGCCTCCAGTATGGCCTCGAGGACCTGGACAGCGTGTTTAGGGTCGACGCGGTCAATGTTCCTCCTCCTATATGCTAGGAGGAACACGAATTTCTTGAACGCCTCTAGAGGCTTGGATTGTTGGCCGTTAACATTCGACACCTCCGGTCACCCTCTTTCCCCTGGCGCTGGGTACTACGCGTTTCCCAGGCCTACTAGGATTATACAACAGCTCCCGGCCCCTATATAGTCTGTCGAGGAAGACCGCGAGAGCCGCTATCTCGCTGTGGGGCTCGCTAGTCACCGCGACGTTGTAGTCCGCGTTCTCGTAGAAGAACCACTCGACCTTCTCGGCGCCGACAACTACTAGCTTCGGCCTCGGGCTAGCCCTTATCTCGTCGATAACCCTCTCCACGGGGACACCGTACATGGTGAGGTGAATGACCTCCCCACCGCTCTCACGCCAGCTCCTCACGTACGCCTTAGCTGGAACCCCGCACTCGTAATGCATCTCTCCGCCCCAGCATTCGAGCACGCGGCGGAGGCTCCTCTCGACGGAGTCGCTGCATGATCCCGCTAGTACGAACCCGTTCGCGCCGAAGGCCCTAGCGACTAGGGCTACGTGCGTGGTCACTCTCTTATCCCTCTGCGGCCTGTGGCCTATCCTGAGGACGTACACCTTCCTATACGGTCCTGCTAGCCCGCTCACTCGCCGACCACCCGGACCGCCTCGACTATCTTCTCGAGCAGCCTCTCTAAGCCCCTCCCCGTTAGGGCGCTTATCTCCACAATGGAGGCGCCCGGCGCTATCCGTTGGAGAAGCCCCCTCACATCCCCAAGCCTCCCCGGCCCGGCAACGTCAACCTTGTTTAACGCTATTACTAGGGGTTTGCCGTGGGCGCCTATCCTGGAGAGGATGTCGTAGCCGCTCTCAACCTTCTCCCTTATCACATCTAGAGGGTCTCCAGCGTCTACAACGAATATTATGATGTCGCTGTACGTAATCTCTTCGAGAGTGCTGTAGAAGGCCTCTATTATCTCTGGAGGGATATCCCTTATGAAACCGACAGTATCGACGAACACTACGTCAACTCCCCCAATCCTGACACGCTTGTGCTTGGGGTGGAGGGTGGTGAAGTACTCCTGGCCCACGGGCTTCTTCTCGCCTGTGAGCCTGTTGAAGAGCGTCGTCTTACCAGCGCTGGCATAGCCGACTATCGCCGCGTGTATGAACCCCCTCCTCTCCCTGCTGGCCCTCCTAGTTCCGCGGAGCCTGCGCAGCCTCTCGAGCTCCCGCCTTATCCGGGCCATCCTGCTTTTGAGGTGCTTGTAGTAAGCGTCTATGGCGTAGGAGCCCGGCCCGAGGAAGCCGGGGAGCTCTCCCATCTTGCTCCTCCTAATATACTCTCTTATCAGGGGGATCTCGTGCTTTATCCTAGCAGCCTCTATCTGCAGCTTCGCCTCCCGGCTTCCCGCGTGGAGGGCGAATATCTCGAGTATTAGCTGTACCCTGTCGATGGCTCGCTTTCCGGTCCGCTTCATGAGCTGGAACATGGTGCTGGGGCTGGGGTTCCCGTAGAATATGATCGTGTCGGCCTCGTCCGAGGACTCGGCTATCTCCTCGAGGAGGCCCTTCCCAACCCTGGTAGCGTAGCGTGTCTTGAATATGCGGGTGACCCTGTAGCCCGCGGTCTCGCACAGCGCGAGCGCTTCCCCGAGCTGGTCCACATTTCTCTTAGGGATTACTAGGATGGCCTTCCTCACGCTAATCCTCGTCCCTCCTAATTATTACTACGTCCCCAAGGGTTAGCTTGCCGGGCGGGGGCGCCTCGTACTCGTCTTCGAGCTCTGTTGGCTCCAGGATCTTTATCTTGAGTATCTTCTCTATTCTCCTCGCCAGGTCGATGGGCGGCTTGTACTTGCCCTGCTCTATCCTCCTGAGCATCGTCTCACTTATCCTCAGCTTCTGCGCGAGCGTTCTTAGGTCCCAGCCCTTGGCCTCCCTCGCCCTCCTTATGATCTCGGGGTAGTCCTCTACTAGGTCTAGGAGCTCGATTGAGACCTTCCGAGTCGGGCGCTTTGGCTGCCTGCTAGCCGCCTTTGCCCTCCTAGGCCGCTCCCTAACGGGTACCGCGCGCCCGCTCCTAGTGAGCTTCAGGTAGCAGCTGGCGCATAGCACCATCTCGACACCGTCGACAATAGCTCTGTAGGGCCGGCCCACTATGGGGGAGCCACACATCTCGCAGTAGAGCGTTTCACTCCTGCTCAAGTATCGAACCCCCTCTCTCCGCCGCGCAAGATTATATGCGGTCCTACGGCTAATATCCTGTTGCAGGGCTTTCCGGGATAACACGGGGTGCCCACTTTATAAGGGGCGAAAGACTATTAAACCAGGCTCGGTGAAGCCTGGGTGACCTCTAGCAGTACTGGCGCTGACAACGCGAGAGGGCGCCATTATCCTATGGATATTGAGGAGGAGATAAGGAGGCTTCAGAACAGGGTGAGGCAGCTCACCAGGGCTAAGCTCGACTTAGAGAGGAAGCTGGAGGAGGCTAGGAGAGAGGTCTACAAGCTGATGAGCCCGCCCGCCATAGAGGCGACGGTCCTAGAAGTTATAGATAATGAGAGGGTCCTCGTGAAGAGCACTACTGGGCCGAACCTCATAGTGAGGGTTGTCCAGGGCATAGACGTGAAGAGCCTCCGCCCCGGGATGAGCGTGGCCCTGAACAATCGGGGCTCAACGATTATCGACGTGCTTCCCCAGAAGGTCGACCCTCTCGTTAAGGCTATGGAGGTGGAGAAGAAGCCTAATGTCACGTTCAAGGATATTGGGGGTCTGAGCGAGCAGATAAGGGAGCTCTACGAGGTGGCCGTTCTCCCGCTTAAGAACCCCGAGATATTCCAGGAGATAGGTATTGAGCCTCCTAAGGGCGTCCTCCTCTACGGCCCGCCGGGCACCGGTAAGACTATGCTTGCCAAGGCTGTTGCTCGGGAGAGTAATGCGGTGTTTATTAGGATAGTTGCCAGCGAGCTCGTGAACAAGTTCATAGGCGAGGGAGCTAGGATTGTTAGGGAGGTCTTCCGGTACGCTAGGCAGAACGCGCCCGCGGTGATCTTTATCGATGAGATAGACGGTATAGGGGCTAGGAGGGCCGACCTGGGTACTAGCGGTGATAGGGAGGTTCAGAGGACTCTCCTCCAGCTTCTGGCCGAGATGGACGGTTTCGACCCTCTATCCAACGTTAAGGTCATTGCTGCCACCAACAGGCTTGACCTGCTGGACCCTGCCCTTCTGAGGCCTGGAAGGTTTGACAGGCTTATCGAGGTGCCTCTCCCCAACTATGAGGCTAGGAAGGAGATATTCTCTATCCACCTCTCCAAGGTGAAGAGGGAGGGCCGCATAGATATTGATAGGCTAGCAGAGCTCACAGAAGGCTTTAGCGGTGCAGATATCAAGGCTGTTGTCACGGAGGCAGGGTTTTTCGCTATTAGGAGCGGCCGCCGCGCTATAGCTATGGAGGATCTCCTGCAGGCTATCGAGAAGGTGAGGGCCCGCAATAAGGCTCCCACCGCTACGGGGCCGGGGACGGGCGTCATCATGATATAGCCCCTCCCCGGGCCCACCCCCTCATGGTGCTAAGCTAGTGAGAAGAGAGCCGGAGCCCTGGGAGCTGGCCCGTATCAGGGCTATCCTAGAGTACCAGTTCGACGCGGAGGTCGCCAGCGCTCTTCTCGAGGGAAGAATTCTCGTGGAGACCGGGGGCAAAGGCTCTGTTAGGTATGTTATTGTTGATGGGGTGCGCATGCTCACGCTGAGGCCTAACGACGGGCTGTTCAGCATAAGTGTGCCCGCCGCTAGGAGGATAGTTGCCTCCTCCAAGCCGCCTAGGTATAGGGTTATCGTTAGGGGTGAGAGGGAGATAAGGGGTAGTGTTCTTGTTGCGGATGTTATTGAGATGGACCCGGAGCTCCGCCCCGGGGATGAGGCGGTCGTCGTCGATAGGGACGATAAAATAATAGCGGTTGGTAGGGTAAAGCTTCCTCGGGCTATCCTGGACGGTCTCGCTAGGGGAGAGGTCGTCCGGGTTAGGAGGAGGGTGAAGGAGTAGTGATTATATCCTATCTCGACGGCAGGGTACGAGTCTACCTCAAGGGGGATCCGAGCGAGTACAAGAACTCGGTAGTCATAACCGGGTTCAGAGGCTTCGGGATGGTCGGGTACAACGTGTCTAAGTTCTTGGCGCTTGGTCTGGGCGCTAAGAGGGTCGGGTTTATAGTCACGAAGCCGATGCCCCCAGTCGTCATGATCGAGGAGGACGGTGAGGGGTTTCCCTTCGACATTTACTATAGTCCCAGGGCTGAGGCGCTGATAATAGTCAACAGGGCTCTGCCGGAGAGGGAGCACGCAGATGATTATGCCGAGGCGATCGCCAGTTTTGCCCGGGACTTGAATGCTAGGTTCTCAGTGCTTGTAGGGGGCCTTAACGCGAGCTTCAGGCCTGAGGAGGAGAAGTACGGGTATAGGCATCTGGAGAACGAGCACTATAAGGGGCCTGAGCTGGACGCCCCCGTAATGGAGGAGGGTCTGGGGGTCATGGGCCCCCTAGCGCTCCTCTACATGTATATGACGCTTTTTGGCGTCGGAGCAGTGATAGTCCTTCCCTACGCGGTCGCCGATCAGATAGATATCGATGCTGCTAGGCGCGGCATAGAGATTATCTCGGAGAAGATTCTCGGCACGGCAGTGAACCTCCGGAGCCTGGAGAAGTATGCGGAGAGGCTTGAGAGGGAGAAGGAGAAGATAATGCAGATTATTGTCCCGATGATGCAGCAGGCCGAGCAGGAGGAGGAGAAGGAGAGGAAGGGCATGTACATGTAACGATCTTTACTCGAGCCCCAGATCGGCTACGATATCCTTTCTCACCCCCCACGGATCGCGTGCGTCGACGACCACGCGCATCTCAGGGTGTCTCTCCAGCACTCGTGATACGTACCCAACTACGTCGCGGACCATCTGGGAGAGGAGGCCCCTCTCAGGCGCTCTCTCGGGCCAGTGTACGTGGATCGTCGGGAATACCCCGCAGAGCTCGCTGGGCACTACTCCGAGAACCGGGTGGTAGAGCAGAATGTATATCTCCGACGCGGGATCGGGCCTCGGGCAATTCTCAATATCGCTCGGATACGGGGCTAGGAGGAGAGTCTTCTTATTGTTGAGGCGCGGTTCGTACTTGAACCCTAGCACTCTATACCTATAGTAGTGTAGTCGGGGGTTCGCGAGGCTCCTCGAGGTGTACGCCCTTACTCCTCGAACCACTCCCCGAACTCGGGGGCTGAACCTGTAGATGTAGTCGGCGTTCTCCACTATGGCGTGCATCGACTCGTACGTGCTAGGGTGATGGTGGGATAGAGCTTCGAGCAGCTCCCACAGTCTCCCCTCCTTTATGGCCTGCTTCGTCTCGTCAATGCTCTTCCTTATCATGCATAGGTTGTGGAGGGCGAGAATCCTAGTCCTCTCGCGCTTCTCCATAGCCAGTAGCTCCTGGGGAGTGTATCGGGAGCAGTGCGGGCACTCGCAGGGCAGGTAGTGGAGCCTGTCGAGCCTCTCCACGCCTGTCGAGGTGAAAACCCTGTCGTCCCTAGCATAGAGTATGTAGGACGCGCTGTCGAACATGTCTATGCCCAGAGCCACGGCGTAGGGTATTATGAGTGGGTGTCCGGCGCCGAAGAGGTGGACGGGTCTCCCGGGCGGCAGGTTCCTCTTGGCTGCTGCTACAATGGAGAGAACAGTATAGTAGTCGTATTTTTCTAGGAATACTGTTGGGCTGCCCACGGCATAGATGCTGTAGCCAGGGATTTTTCGAGCCTCCCTCGCGCTCTTCTCCACCAAGTCGAGATAGCGGCCCCCCTGGACGGGGAGGACCCACAGGTTCTTTGTGTCGCGTATCAGTGCTAGCGCTCTCCTGGCTCTCCGCAGCGTTTCCTCTACGCTCCACTCGGCGGTGGCGCGGTCCGTGTCGCCTGTCGGTATGTCTAGGATTACGCTGATGTCGGACCCTATTTCCGCCTGGTACCTTACGATCTCCTCGAGACTAACGTCCACGGAGCCGTACTGGAGTATCTGGTAAGCGCCGCTATCAGTCATAACAATTCCGTCCCAGCCAAGGACTCGGTGGACGCCCTTCTCCGCGGGCTCCCTTCCATACCTTTTGAGGAGGAGGTAGGCGTTGGTTATGACCTGCCTGAATCCTAGGCGCGATATGTCCTCTAGGCTTACCTCTTGTCTTTCGAGGTCGATTACGGGGAAAAACGCGGGAGTCTCGATCGTGCCGTGAGCTGTGTGGAGGCGCCCTATTCGGCCGGCGAGGTCTACCTCTCTGGCCTCGAACACTATAGACCCCTACTAGTCGACCTTTACCCCCTTCCTCCTTAGATACTCGCGGAACAGGCTGTTAAGCCTGAATGCTAGGGGGCCCGCGCCTTCCACACCGTCCTTCGTGACGCGGACGGACCGGGCGACTTCCACCACGTTGATGTCCTCGTAAACCCTTACTTGGTGGTGGGGTATTCCTCCGTGCTTCACTATGAACTCGGCGAACTCTTTAGCGTCGAATATGGCCTCCTTCTCTATTAGGAGCTCTCCAACTACGTCTCCCTTCACGATGACGAGGGGCCAGCTGTTTCCTTCCTCGTCCACTACACCCTCTAGGACAACGTTCAGAGTGTTCGGCTCGAACCCGACGAGCCTGCCCTTATACGTTTTACCGTTCTTGAGCCTCACAGTTATGTTCTTATCGACGAGGCTGACGAGCCTCGACATGTATCTCCGCGCGGCGTCCCCCGCGTAGGCCATTTTTACCCCCGTCCCACTCCGGTCATTAGGATGCGAATTTAAGCTATTCC
Organism: Desulfurococcales archaeon; assembly: GCA_015521185.1. Taxonomy (GTDB): domain Archaea; phylum Thermoproteota; class Thermoprotei_A; order Sulfolobales; family Acidilobaceae; genus S143-63. Next base: position 15,037 of record WAOS01000066.1, read on the forward strand.
TGGGGTGCTGGTCGTGGAGAAGAGGATGACTATTACAATAACATCGGTTCAGCCCGGCAACATCAAGGGCCAGATGATAGCTGAGGCGAAGGCAAGGGGGTATAGGATTAAGTTCGACGTCATGACACAGCTATTCACTGTCAAGGAGGGCGAGAAATACGTTCTCGAGCTAAGGAGTAACCCCCCGAAGAACCTGGAGAAATACGTGTTCTGCGGGCACGGCTACGTGGTTAGGGACATACTGCAGGAGCTGAAGGAGCCCCCAAACTTCACATTAATAAGTATATGGGGGCTTCTCTTCCGCTTCGAGCCGAGGCTCAAGGATCTGAAGTCCGAGGAGAAGTACTACGTTTGCCTGAGGCCGGCAAAATAGTTCCGCCGGCCCCTCTCCCGGCATTATAAGCCCTGCGAGCTTGTGCTTTAAGGGGTAAAGTTGCCGGGTCTTGGGGAGAGACTCGATAAGGCGCCCATAATCGTTCGCCTGGTTCCGGCGGCTCTGGGCAGCGTTCTAGCTGCTAGCGCGCTAGGCGTAGTAGAGCCCAAGCTTGTTGGCGGAGCACTTCTGGGCGGTCTAGGGGCCTTGCTGCTCGCCTCCGCCTGGCGGGGCAGGCCGAGGCGAGCGGCTGGAGACGGCTGGAGGTGTTTCGAGGTTATAGTGGATGAGGGGGAGGATGCTATCTCGGGGATTAGGAAGTTTCTCGTTGAGAGGAGCCGGACGGTGAGTGCCGTATTCCGAATCGTTGAGCACTACGAGGATGGGAGGCGGAGAGTGGTCTTGGGTGTGAGTGGCGGCGAAGGAGAGGAGCTAGTCCTACTCTCGGTCGCCAGCGCTCTCCTAAGGGGCAAGGTCAGGCTTCGCCCCTTAGAGGGCTGTAGCGAGGTGAGAGAGCCCATCCTACGCCCGGAGTCCCCGCCCGAGGAAGACTTCTACTTGTGGCTCGGCTACGACCTCTCTAGGCC
>WAOS01000067.1 GCA_015521185.1 Desulfurococcales archaeon
TGCTAGAGGAGCCCGGGGGATCCTAAGCCCCCAGAACACGCGGTCGTATAATATACACTATCTCGCTACTTCTATTTAAACTGCAACCCCTCTAGTAAACCATTATAGACGCTACTATAGATGTTCAAAAGGTGTATTATGCGCGGGCATGCTAGCTTTCTCGTCTAGACTATCCTCTAGCAATGATTGTTATGTGGGTTTTATGCTAGGTTTAGGCTATCTCTATTCTCACGCCTGGAACCGTTATTGGCGTGAACGGCTGGCCGCTGCCATAGTAGAACTTGCTGAACCACTCGTAGAAGTGAAGCCTCAGGCTGTGGGCGTAGGCCAGTATGCCCTCTAGGCCTGCCGCCAGCAGGTTGCCGAATATGTATACTAGGGCTCCGAATACGAGGCCTATCCCGCCGGCGCCCGCGACTACAAGTGATATCTCGGCGAATCCCAGCATTAGGCTACTGTGTGCCAGGCTTAGCGCCATGATTCGGAGGAAGCTCGGTATGTTGCCCACCGCCATTAGCAGGGTCTCGTATACCTCTAGGAATGCATGGCCGAGGCCCGCCTTGGCGCCCTCGCCCTCCTGGACGGCTAGTATGATATTCCCTATGAAGAGCCATAGTAGGCCTATTATGACGCCATAGTAGAAGAACGCTGCTATACCAGTGTCGACGGTGCCCTCTAGTAGGGCTGCCCTTATGATTGGGCCCGCCTTGCGGACGTCGAAGAGGAGCAGGAATGGGCTTGTCACGGCTAGGAAGAAGAGGAACTTGGGGGCCTTGACCAGTACGGCCTCGTGCTTGTGGCCCTTGAGCAGGGCGTCCACCACGCCCAGGAGGCTCCCCAGCGTGAGCATGAACGCGCCTATCCACAGGCTTATGCTCACGCCCTGGTAGAAGAGTATCGTGCCCAGGTCTCCGGCCTCGGCCCCGTGCTCCGCCGCCACCGCGGGGCTAGCTAGGGGTGGAACCTCGAAGCCTAGGCTCTCCCATAGCTGTGGTAGGCCTATCTTCTTGCTGACTAGGGGCCCGAAGAACTCTCCCGCGAGTATCCCGCTTACTATGCTTGAGGCCCCCAGGATCGCTACGAGCGTCGCCCACTCGGGGCTCCTCTTCTTCATGTAGAGGAGGGCGAATAGTAGCACGAGGAGGCCGTGGCCCGCGTCGGGGAACATGAGGGCGAATATGACCGGCATGCTTATGGCGAGGAACAGGGTGGGCACTATCTCATCCGGGTCCGGCTCGCCGTAGAGCCTCACGATATTGTGGAACACTTTGAAGGGCCCGGGCAGCTGCACCTTGGTCGGGGCGCCCTCTGCCTTCCTCCTCTTCACGCCCAGGCTCAGTATCGTGTACGCGCCGCCTGTCGTCTCCTCTAGTATCCTCCTCAGCCTTCCCACGTCTGCAACGTCCACGAAGCCCCTGATCACCCTCAGGTTCCTGGTCCTGACAGTGTTGGTCAGGAACCTGAGGACCTCCCTGAGCGCCGTTACCAGCGTGTAGTAGCGCTTTAGCTCGTCTATCCTTGCTAGGAGCTTGTCCCTGAGCCTGTCCGCCTGGGCCATCAGGTCTCTTATCCTCTCCTCAACGGCCTTGTAGGCCTCGCCTGGCGATCCCGGGAGGCCCTCTGGGATCACTATGGGTGTCCACCCGTATCTTCTAGCCTCCTCTACGGCCTTCCTCACATCGGGGTATAGGCCTGCGAACGCTGCTATCCTCCTCTCCTCATCCAGGTCCTCAACCGCCGCCACGACTCCTGCCTTCTTGGCTGCGTTCTCCAACACGCTGTCGGGGGCGCTGGTGTAGCCTATGGTGTAGGAGATCCTGGAGGCCCTGGAGGCTGAGCGCACGTCCTCGTCTATGTGCTTGATCTCCTCTAGCTGGGCCTTGAGGGCTACCAGCTCCTGGATCTCGCTCTCTATCTGAGCGAGCCGCTGAGTGCCCTCCTCGAACTCCTTGTGCAGGTCCTTGTGCTCCTCTATCACCTTCTTTAGGGTCTCGACCCAGTCGCTCACCTTGAGGACCAGGCCCTCCACCGTCTCGGGCTCCCTGCCCAGCGCGGTGAAGAACCCGGCTATCCTGCTGGAGTACTCGCCTGCTAGTGCGAACGCGTGTGATAGGCTCTTGTCTATGCTCCCCTTGACCTCGCGCGGCGGCTCGGCAACGTGGAAAATGCCCTCGTTGGCTAGCCTAGCTATGACCCTGTCGTAGTCCTCATCGTATACTGTAACGACGACGTCCTCGACTCTCCGTGATACCAGCAATACCCGTACCCCTCTCAGCCTAGCCGCTAGCCCCGTAATAGCAGGCGGCGAGGGAGCCCGAATATAAAGGTCTAACATGCACGTGCATGGGAAGACATGGAGAGGCGCCAAGCGGAGAGCCTCCCCGCGGGAACGGGGTGCTAGTGGAGGGTTGAGCAGCGGGCTCAAGGTCCTTGTGGTAGGGGACAGGTTTCATAATCCACTGTTCAGGAGCGCGGGCCTCGAGACCGTTGAGGCTGAGGGCCTGGAGGACGTTGCCGAGAAGATACGGGCCGCCGATAGGAGCGGCGAGTACGCTGTGATCATCGTGTTGAAGCACCTGGTGGGGGACGAGCAGGAGCTCCGCCGGAGGATACAGGACGTGGCGACGACCGTGCTAGTGCTGCCCACGAGGTGGTCGCCCGGCGAGCCGGTTAACATAGATAAGCTAATAGCGAGCGCTCTAGGCCTCGGGTA
>WAOS01000068.1 GCA_015521185.1 Desulfurococcales archaeon
ATGCAGAACATTCCCGGTAGTGTAGCGGACCGGTACGGGGGGTGGATAAAGAGGTTCTTCGCCTTCATAGAGGAGCCGGTCCGCGTCGAGGAGATTAGGATGAGCCCTCCCCTCCTAGGCACCGTGGGGGGCGTGAGAGCCTACTACGCGATAAGCATGATAGGGGTTGAGATACTCTTCATAGGCCTAAGCATGGGCGTCTTCGCAATAATAGACAGGAAGAGGGACAGGACGCTCAGCGTTATCCTCAGTAGCCCCATAAGGAGCTGGGAGCTCTTCCTGGCAGACACGCTCACAGCGCTCGCAGCAATAGGCATAAGCTCCCTAGCGATACTCCTATTCAGCCTACTCCTAGGCGCAGAATACCACATAACCCCCACAACTGCAGCGGCGGTAGCCGGGCTCCTAGCACTCTCAGCAGTATTCACGATCGGCCTAGGCCTCCTACTAGCGGTGGCTGCGAGGAGCCAGGAGTCCGCAATGGTCATAGTTAACGGGGTCGCATTCCCAGTAATGTTCATAGGCGGAATAATCATACCCCCATTCGTGCTTCCCGAGTCGCTCCAGAGGTTCGCAAGCGCATACCCGCTAAGCAGGCTGGTTGAGGCGGTCCGCCAGCTCCTAGTCTACGAGAAAACTCCGGGCTGGGCCCTCAGCTACAGCCTGCCAGCTGTAGCGGCAACAATAGTGGTGTACGCGCTAGGGTTCAAGATCTACAACTACCTGCTGGCAAAAACTGTTGAGGAATAAGCTATGGGCTAGTAGCCCAGGTGAGAGGCGCGGCCGCGCGGCGCACGCCCGCTACCTGCCCCTCCTAGCGAGCAAGTACGTGAGGGCTACACCGCTAAGCGTTATGGCTCCCATAGCGGCTGTCGCCTGCACGATCGTGCCTTGGCAGGGGCAGGGCTCGTCACCGCCCGCGCCAGTGTATATGGTTGTTGGGCCTTGAAGTGTGCCTGTCGGCCCTGTGGGTCCCCCGCCTCCTCCCGGCCTAGTCACGGTGCTGGTTATGGGGGATGCTGGAGAGGTGCCCGTGCTCGTCGTGTTTGTAGGCCTCGTGATCGTGCCGGTGGCCGTTATCGGGTCTGGAACGTACTGCTCGTTTATGACGATATGGAGCCCCGAGATTCCGAGCATGCTAGCCTGGTAAAGCCCCGGTCCCCGGTAGTACACGTGTATGTTCTCATCGTATAGCACTGGATCAGAGGCCGAGAGCTGAGTAGTGATCCCGCCGAGCATAGGGCTCTGGGTAGCCTGGAACAGGCTAGCGGGCGCCTGCTGGAGAGTGTAGGGGTGCTGGCTCATAGGTATCAGAGAGCTTATCGTGCCCGCAACGTGTATCCTATCGCCGGGCCCTACGGAAACGCCGTTGCCAGTAACGTTATACGTGCCGTACACGTACATCCTATCAACGGAGCCGTTCTGGGCGAGCTTGCCCGCGAAGAGAGCGGAGTAGGCGCCCGACTTGCCGTAGTAGCCGGTAACCGCTATTCTCCCGCTATCGTCCAGGCTTAGATCGTTGACGGAATCATCGTCCTGCGTTGACACGACGAGGTTCCAAGCTGTCGTGTTAGAGGCTAGGTCTATCTTGGTTACGAAACCGTCCATCCCGTTGCCAACGGTCTTGAAGGCTCCAGAAACGATAATGCTTGTGCCATACACTACAGCGCTCGTGGCGTAGCCGTGTGCCCCCATGTCTATGACGAGGCTCTTAACAACTGTTAGACTGGGCGTGAGGACTAGTATGTATGGCTTGCCGTACTGTGCTGTGCCGTCATAGGATATCCCGACAGCGACAGCATAGCCGTAGTAGGGGTTTGCAGCGTCGTCTACGACGGTCACGCTCGTGAGCTCGCCCCTGCCCTTCGAGGTTAGGACAGGACTAGTAAGGTTGCAGGTCACGGGGTCTACGGTCGCTATGAGCATACTGTTCTGGGGGTCCCAGGAGGGCACACGGAGGTTCCTCGCGTTTGCTGCTCCCACAACTATCATGTTGCCGCTAACCATTTCATCTATTCCCGAGAGTCTCGAGGCAATGTTTCGTGCTGGGTCGAAGATTGTGAAGCACTCCTCAAACGTGTGGGACTGGTTCATCCTCAGGACTACTGAGGAGGAGAGGTTGTCGTTGAAGAAACTTCCCACGAACACGTAGTTCTCCACGTCCGAGAACATGCTCTGGTTGTACTTGGTTGCGTTGATGAACATTATACTGGCGAACCAGCTACCGTATGGGTCATATGTCGAGTACCTCATCGCGACGAACTGCAGGTTGCCGTTAGGCCTCGTGTGGTACCCCGCGAGTATGTCATCGTACCCGCCGTTGGGCCCCTCGATTGTCTGGATAGACTCCCACGTGTAGAGGACGCCGTCACTGTGCGTCCACTCCAACTCTAGGTAGGGAATCATTGCTGCACCACTAACCGGGTTACCACTATCTAGTAATGGGATCGAACCCGCTACTAGCATAAAAATTGTGATTACCGGCATAACGATTCTAACATTCAATATTTCCACGTCTCAACAAAATATGTGGGGGGACGCACTATTCACTAGAGGTATATACCTCAGACTACGCCCCGCGGTGCAACCGCCTGGCTCTCCACGCTAGGGCGGCCGCGACGATAACCACTAGCGCGGCTGGCACGGCAAGCCAGGAATGCCCGCTAGCTGCGGGGCCCTCTAGGAGTATGCCCCCTATGCTCGGCAGCGGGTAGACTAGGACTATTGGGGTACCCGCGAGGTCGCTTGTCGACGGGCTAGTAGTCTTGTTTATCAGTATCGATATCACCCTGTTTTCAGTGTCAACGCGGTAATCGCTGGCCTCCTGCCACCCGGTGCCGTTCCACCAGAAGACCCTGGTCTTCTGGGCCTGCCCGTAGTTGAAGTCGCTGGGTATGCTAACGTTTATCACCAGGCTCTCAAGATTGTCGGCTCCGCCCCCTGGAACCGCGTCCCTGGCGAAGACGTCCATGGCCATAACGTTCGTGTGGCCTGGGGTGTAGATGCCCTTCGGGAGCGGCGGCAAGCTATCTATCGGTAGCTCCGCGATCATTATGCTAACGCTACCGCTAGTCGCGGCTTCGAGGCGGACCCCGGATAGGATGTTGAGCGACAGGCTGGCGCTCGCGGCCCCGTTAGTTCTCAGCACCTCGCCGGCCATCCCGGGGTAGTAGCGGAAGGTCGCGGCCTTCTCGAGGCTGGCCATCCTAGCCTGTAGGTCCCACGCGAACACGTTGATATCGTAGATCGCGCCCTCCACGAGGCCTAGGCTGGAGAGGTTGATGCTGGCGGGGAGGCTCTCGATAGCCAGCATTGCTATGGGCCTGCTGGTGTCCGCCGGGGTTATGGTGATTAGGTAGCCGTAGATGTTCTCGTCGTAGATGCCCTCGCCAGTCTCAGGGTTGGGGGCCGGGAGCACGAGCCTGCTCCCCTCCACGTCAACACGGAATAAGGTGCCCACGCTCGGAGGCTCCCTGTCAGTGCCCCACACGACTATACGGTCAAGCACTTTCTCCAGCTGATCGTCTGGGAGCTGGGCGAGGTCGAACGCGAAGTATAGGGTAGGGGTGTCCTGCACCGCTCCCCTATTGTACCCGCTGTAAACTATGATGCTAGCGTTACCCCTGGACTCGAGCCATCCTGCCTGGGCCACGCCAGCGTTAGCGGGAGCGACCGCGTCAGGGAAGAGCTCTGAGCCGTTCAGGGATATATTCCTGACGCTTAGCTCGGCGACCACGCTATACTGGGGGCTCCCCAGGTTTTCGACGAAGCTCTCGAAGTCCTGAACAGTGTTGAGCGGGGTAACATTGTAGACCGTAGAGGTGTAGTTGCCGGGAGGTAGGTCTTCGATATAACTAGCATGGAGAACGTTCTCGACGTACTTCGGTATACCTACTATCTCGGTGAGGTACCACGCTATGTCCCCGCCGCTGAACACGATCACGCTCCCATGGGCTCCAAGGTCCTCGGTAGCGTTTACGTAGAACCGTATGACGTCCCTAGTGATCTCGTCTTTGAGCGGGGTCCAGGATCCCATTGCCAGGTATAACACTACAGGGTATATCCCCGCTGTCCCGGAGTCTAGGTTGTAGATTAGTGGGGATATGGGTCTCCCGAGGAGTGCCGGGTCCCACTCCACCACTCCGAGACCGTGTCTCTCGGCCGCCTCGTGTATTGCTCTCGACGTGTTGATAAAGTAAGTGTCGCTACTATTATAATACTCGTATAGTACGAGCACCGACTTCTTGCTGGGGACTGGCATGAGCCTCGGGTTGACCACGATCCTACTTGTCCCTGGGCCGACCTCTATATCGTAGCTCACATAGTAGTGATACTTGGGATGGTCCGAGTCCTCGTGGGCTACCACCACTATCCTCGAGTAGTTCCCGAGAAGGATCACTCGGTAGGTCCCGTCCGGACCGGTCAGGGTATGGTTTATGAGGGTCGGAGTTGTGGCGTTCATATCGTAAACGCTAACGTTTATACCGCTCAGCGGCTCACCGGTCAGGTGGTCGACAACAACTCCCGTGACCATGACGGGCGTCCTAATGTGGGCGCCGAATATCACCTTTATCGGGCCGCTCGTATTGGTACTGAACATTATGTGGCCCGCATAGTAGCCCGTGCTAATGTTATCCGAGGAGATGTTTATTTCTAGAGTGACCTCGGCTGTGCCCGCCGCCGGCACGATTATAGTGGTGCCTGGCTCGGGCGACTCTATGAGGCCGGTCTCGTCTTCCACTGCCCCGCCATACCCGCTGTTGGGCACTAGCCGGTAGAGGTCTACGCTTTCAACGGTTACCTGGGCGGGCCTGCTGCCGTAGTTGAATAGCTTAATGGTATAGGCGATCTTGTCCTCAACATATGCAGTGTGGTTGCCGAGGAAGATGTTCGCCTCTAGGGGGACCACAGTCATGTTTACGGCCTGCCTTGGGTCTATGAGGCCTGCTCCCTGCTTGTAAACGTCGTACTGGTAGCCCATGAAGTAGCTGGGCAGTAGCCAGTCGGCGCTCGCTATGATCGCCTGCTTTATTATCGTGGCGTTCCACTCGGGGTGGGCCTGCTTGACTAGCGCGGCCAGCCCGCTGACCATCGGGGTCGCCATACTCGTTCCGGACCACGAGGTGAAGGGTAGCTCGCTCACCCACGGGGGAGCGTATGGGCTGCTAGAGGTTATGCTGGATATGACCTCGTACCCTATACCGGCGACGTCTGGCTTTACCCAGCCCCCGACAGGGCTTGGGCCCGGGCTGCTGAAGGGCGCTATTGTGAGGCCTTTGGTTGCCGCGGCCACGGTTAGGGCTTTCCTGCTTATGCCGGGGCTTGAGACTTTGAAGTAGTCTGGCCCCTCGTTACCCGCCGCCACCACAACTAGGACTCCATTGTCAACTAGGTAGTCAGCCATCTCCGCTAGGGGGTCATAGGTGGTCGCGGTCCCGCCGAGGCTCATGCTAACTATGTCAGCATGAACAGTCTCGAGGCTCCAATTCATCGCGTCCAGTATGGCACTGTCCAGGCAGCCGGTTGCAGAGCAGACCTTGGCGGCCGCTAGGTCGGCTCCCGGGGCCATGCCTCGGAAGCTGTCCTCAACACGGAGCCAGTAGTATGATTGGACTACTTCCGGCGGGGGCGCTGGCCCGTCTACCGGGTCATGGTATATTGTGGTTCCAGTGCTCGTTAGGTTGATCCAGAGCTCGTCTACGAACCAGCCTAGGATGTCCCAGTCGCTTATGTCGTAGTATGACCCGTTGGCCTCGTAGAAGAGGTAGTCTAGGGCTAGCCTCACGTATAGGTTGGAGGCGCCCGCTGGAAGGTCAACCGTATACTCGTCCTTGACAGGCGCGGTCCGGTTGCCGCGAAAGTCTGCTATCCTGGTCCACGTGGTGTTGTCGAAGCTTATCCACAGGCTAGCCTCCGCCTTGAAGATTAGCCCGCTTGTGCTGGTCGCGTTCTCGTAGAGCACGTATAGGTGTCTCAGAGCTATTGTGATGCTCTGCCCGGAGTAGGCGGAGACGTCGATCTTGTACGTGAGATTAGCCCAGTCAACTGGCGGGCTGAAGATGGGGGAGTCGCTCGCCAGCACGGAATGCCACATGTAGTCGCCGCCGAAGAGGCTGAAGGGTCTCCCGAGCGCTATCCCGGCGACGTGCGTGCCGTGGCCGACGTCGTCATAGGGCGTGTCGGCATTGTTCACGAAGTCCTTCCAGTATATGGGGTCTGGGATTGCGGGGTGCGAGGGGTCTACACCGGTGTCGATGATCGCTATCTTGACCTCGCTCCCCGTTAGGCCTAGGCCCTCCCAGACGCTCCTCATCCCGAGTATGCCCTGGGCGTCCCACATTAGGGGTTTGAGGATGCGGTCCGGCACGACGTAGCGCGCCCCACTGCATGCAATGATCCTCGAGAGCCTAGTGATCAGCTCCGGATCCCCGGGAACGACCACTAATGCGACATCTATCTGGCTCCAGTACTTAGCGACGCGGGCGCCCAGTCGGGCCGCAACCTTTTCGAGGCCCTCCAAGCCTAGACTGCCGACCTTTACCAGAAGCCCCACAGGGTTGGGCCCGACGCTAGCCCCATACATCCTCTCGTAGTAGCCCTGCAGCCCCGCCCTGGAGAGATTGCTAACGTAGCTCCTAACCCGGTCCGGGTTCAGGAGGAGAGGATCAATATAGCCCTTAGACGGTCCGGCCCCGCGGAGGATACTCCCAATACTTATCTTCTCAGGCGGTCCAACACGATACTCTGGCCGGGCCTCCACGGATCCGATACTATGATCCCCGGTCCAGCTCGTTGCGGGTAGCTGCAGGAGGCTAGCAACTATCAGTACTAGTACGAGAATCCTCATTATCCCACTAACTCTCACGCTTGCCCCCTCAAATCGCCTCTGATAAATATCCTACCCGTGTTATAAATACGTTGATTATCAAAACCATACTCAAACCGGCGTGGCCACACAGGCAGTACGCGCCAATAATAATCCTCAGGGACAACGTTGCGAGTCCTCGGGGGAGGGTGGCCCCGCCTTGCCTAGGACAACTGTGCTGTCCGTCGAGAACATCTGGAAGTACTACGGCAGGACTCCCGCCCTTAGGGGGGTCAGCTTCAGCGTTAGAGAGGGCGAGCTAGTCGGGCTTGTGGGGCCTAATGGTAGCGGGAAGACCACGCTTATCAGGATCATTGTCGGGATACTCCGGGCTAGCAGGGGCAGGGTGAGCCTCCGCGGCTCGGACCCGTTCCGAGAGCCCCGGTCTAGGGAGGGGCTGGGCTACATACCGGAGAGGCCCGTTCTGCCGAGCAGTATGAGCATTAGGGAGCTCCTGCGGACCGCCGCGATGATCTACTCTCATCCGAGGCCCTCTGACGCCGCCGAGGAGGCTCTCGCTATCGCCGGCCTGGAGGGCCACGGGGATAAGAGTTTCGACGAGCTGAGCGCCGGCTTGAAGCAGAGGGCTGCTATTGCTCACGCTCTCGTGCATGAGCCCGAGATCATTGTTGCTGACGAGCCTACGAGTAATCTTGACCCTGTGGAGAGGCTGAAGATTCTGGAGCTCCTCGCCGACCTCAACACGAGGAGGGGCCTCACGCTCCTCTTCACGAGCCACGTACTAGCGGAGGTGAGTAGGCTGAGCGAGAGGATCGTTGTTCTGCTGAGGGGGGAGAGGGTCTTCTATGGGAGTCCTAGGAGTCTTGTCGAGAGGAGCAGGCTCGTCCGCGTGAGGACGAGCGAGCCTCGGAGGCTAGCCTACGCTCTCTCGAAGCTGGGCTACAGCGTTGGTGAGGAGGCGTTCAGCGTTCTCATCAGGCTCGGGAGCAGGAGCGAGCTGGGAAAGCTACTCCGGGATCTCTCCGAGATAGCCGGCGAGGTCCCCATATTCTCGATAGACACGGTCGAGGCAGCGCTAGAGGAGCTGCTTAGGGGTGGGGCGGGTTGAAGTGGCCTAGGTGGGTTGTCCTGGCGTACCTCGATTTCAGCGATACCCTTAGGCCCGGCATATTCGATGCTCTGGTAGTGACTATGAGCCTCGTCGGAGTAGTCCTAAGCTACCTCGAGTACTTCGGCAGCAGCCCCGCTCTCGCTATGAGCATCCTCAGCCCTACTCTGCTCGCGACCGCCCTATACCTGGCGCTCCGGAGTAGCGCGGGCCTGGCTCACATGGCCGAGGATAGGGTGATAGACGTCTACCTCTCATACCCTCTCGGTAGGTCAATAGTTGCTGGCGTGCTCCTCGTCAGCAGGGTGCTTGTTCCGGCATCCCTCATAATACTCCTCCCAGCCCTGGCCGCGGGCGTAGTTTATTCGCCCCTCGTAGGGTCGGAGGCACTCCACTATCTGGAGATGATCGGCGCCTTCATAGTGCAGGCCGTGTTCTACGGCCTAATGTTCAGCGTTATAGCCCTATTCGCGAGGAGGGGCTCAGCCGCGAGCATCATAAGCCTCCTCACATACTTCGTGTACAACATTCTCGGGGTCATACTATCCAACTTGGCGGAGAGCCCGGAGAGCCTCATGTACAAGCTCAGCAGGAGCATGAGCTTCTACCTCGTAGTATACCAGCGCCTAACAGGGGTTAGCATAGCTAGCCCGCCCGGCACTCTGGAGCTATGCTTCGTGCCGTGTCTCTCCCTCGCGCTTGCCGCGGGGTTCATAGCCTACTTCCGGGGGTGGTACGAGCCGTGAGCATGATCAGCCCCGTGAGCGTGGCGGGGCGCGCCCTGCTCGCTCTAGGTATAGCACTGTTCCTTGGAGGCCTAGTGGGGAGCCTCATCGGCGTTAGGTACAGCGTCACACTCAGCGGTAGCGAGACCCTGCCGGAGGGGGGAGCCCTCTCAATATCTGTGTATACTCTGACGAGCTCCGGCAGGGTCAGGGTGGAGGTCTGGAACGCGACCACGGCATACTATATAGCGGGGATAAGGGGTGACCCGAGGAGCCTCATGAAGGGTCTCGAAGCGTTCAATATCAGCACTGGGAACGAGGACTTCCGGACCGACTTCCGCCTCGGCGTGGTTTACGGGGTCGCAGAGGTTAGGGCTAGCAGGGGCATCCTAGCCGCGCTCCCGGGCCTCAGCAGGGTCCTACGCTTCAACATACACCAGCTCGAGCCTGTGGAGCCTGGCCACTACGTTCTGGAGAAGAAGCTAGGCGTTAACGAGGCCCTCATATTCTTCGCTGTCGGCAGGAACGTGACGTACTCCTTCTCCTACAGCGTTGCCGAGAAAAACGCGCTCGCCCCCGACACGATAAGCCTGGCGGGGGCGCTGACGAGCCTCGCAGGGCTCGCCGTGCTTAGGCTAGGCGTTAGGAGCGGCTCCTCCTCTCGTAGACGCGGAGGGTCGGGGCCATAGTTCTCGGGTGGTTTGCGTATACCTGGTCCACTCTCTCCACGCTCGTGTTGAAGGGCCTCCTCCTAGCAGTCTCCGGGTCCTCCCTGGCGATCTCCTTAAGCGCCTCGGCGTATGCCTCTATCTCTTCGAGGGGCTCAGTCTCGGTGAACTCTATCATGAGGGCCTCCTCAACAATTAGGGGGAAGTATATGGTGGGAGCGTAGAAGCCCCTGTCCAGGAGGCCTTTTGCCACGTCCTCCGCCCTAATACCCTTCCTCTGCGCGAGCGGCTTAGCGCTTAGGACGGCCTCGTGCTTCCTAGGCCTGCCAGGAGCGTATGGGAGGCTATACGAGTCTTCTCCCTTCATTAGGCTGAGGAGGTAGTTTGTCTTCGCGACTGCCATCTCGGTTGCCCTGCGGAGGCCCTGCGGGCCCATGCTTAGGATGTAGATGTACGCCCATACTAGGGGCAGCGTGTTGAAGGGGAACGCTCTTATCATGCCCACGCCCTCGGGGCTCTGCTCTACTAGCACGTACTCCCCACCGGACCGCTCAACCCTCACGCCCGGCAGGAGGTCTGCGAGCGTCAGGCCCTCTCTCCCGGGAACCCTTACTGCTCTGGCGCAGACGGGCCCCGCCCCGGGCCCCCCGCCTCCGTGGGGGCTGGAGAATGTCTTGTGCACGTTTAGGTGCGCTATGTCGAACCCCATGTCTCCCGGCCTCGTGTAGCCCATTATGCCGTTTAGGTTGGCCCCGTCATAGTATAGGAGGCCTCCGGCCTCGTGAACGGTCCGCGCTATATCTAGGATATTCTCCTCGAACAGGCCTAGCGTGCTAGGGTTTGTTATCATTAGGCCGGCCGTCCTAGGGCCGACGACGCTCCTCAGAGCGTTCATATCGACGTTTCCGTCCGGACCGGTCGGGATCTCCACTACTCTGAACCCGGCCATGCTGGCACTGCTAGGGTTCGTCCCGTGAGCGCTGTCGGGGACTACGATCTCGTCCCTCTCCGTATCGCCGGCTAGCTGGTGGAACCTTCTTATCGAGAGCACGCCTGCAAGCTCGCCGTGGGCCCCGGCCGCGGGGTGTAGGACGCACTTGTCCATCCCGGTTATAGCCTCGAGCCAGCCCTGCAGCTCGTAGAGGATCTCGAGGAGCCCCTGAACCATGCTCTCCGGAGCGTGGGGGTGCATCCTCGTTATGGGGCCGCCGAAGACAAGCTCTAGGGGGAGCCTGGGATTATATTTCATAGTGCAGCTCCCGAGCGGCACGGGGCCCTGGTCGACGCCGTAGCTCATCTGGCTGAGCCTCGTGTAATGCCTTATCAGCTCGACCTCGCTCAGCCGCGGTATCCTCGCGGGCCTGCTCCTAGCTAGCTCCCCGGGGAGGGGCTCCTCCCCTGCTACCCTAGCGATCTCCTCGTCTAGGGGCCCAGCGTAGGTTGCTGGGCCGCGGTCGGGGTACTCCTGTATGAGGCGCTCCTCCCACCTGGCCTGCCTATAGTCCTTCACTCCCCGCACACCTCCCCCATCACGCTAGCCATAAGATCGATGTCCTCCCTGCTGTGCGCCTCGGTCACAGCGACTATCCCCCAGTCATCGCCGAGCCACGGCGCTGCCACGCCTCTCAGCGGGGGACCAACTAGGACGCCCTTCCCCGCCGCTCTCGCGGCCGCCTCTTGGAAGGGGCATGGCGGGCGGACCGCTAGCTCCCTCCATGACTCTCCGCGTACGATCCTGTGGCCGGACCGCTCGAGGAGGCGCCTCGCGTAGATTGTCTTTGCCCTCACGTTCTCCGCTATCATCCTAAGACCCTGGTATCCGTGGCCCGCGATATAGGCGGCGGCGAGGATGGCCATTAGGGCCTCATTAGTAGTTATGTTGCTCGTAGCCCTCGCCCTACGTATATGCTGCTCCCTGGTCTGGAGTATTAGGGCGAAAGCCCTCCTCCCGCGGGCGTCCCTGGTCATCCCTGCTATCCTGCCTGGCATCTGCCTTATCAGGCGGAGGTCGTAGCGGACCGCCATTATGCCTAGGTAGGGGCCGCCGTAGTTGAGCCCTAGGCCGAGGGGCTGCCCTTCTCCGACAGCTATGTCGGCGCCGATCTCTCCCGGCGGCTTGTATAGGGTGGCGGCGATCGGGTCCGCACTCACTATATAGAGGGCGCCGCGCTCATGGGCTATCTCTCCCACGCCCCTGAGGCCCGGGTCCACTATTCCTATGCCGCTGGGCATCTCGGCTACGACGGCTGCAACCCTATCATCAACGATATCCTTCAATGCCTCCAAGTCTATACTGCCCCTCCCAGGCCTGGTCGGGGCCAGGCGTATCTCGACCTCGTGCGGCTCCAGGTAGGCCCGGGCAACCCTCAGATATGAGGGGCGAATAGTGTCGGGCAGGACCACGGCCCTCCTACCCTTCTTAACCCTGAGAGCCATGAGCAGGGCCTCAGCCAGGCTAGTGCTCCCATCGTAGTGGCTACTGTTAACCACGTCCATATCAAGTATCTCAGCCATCAGGCTCTGGTACTCGAAGAGCGCCTGAAGCAGGCCCTGGCTCGCCTCGGGCTGATACGGAGTGTAGCTGGTCAGTATCTCTCCCAGGTGGACTATGAACCTCTGGTAGGAAGGCACGTAGTGCGCCCATGCACCCCCGCCCAGGAATGGGGGCGGGCCGTCAGTCCTTATCCTGGCAAGCCGAGCCTCAACCCACTTCCTCGCCTCCGCCTCGCTTAGGGGGCGGCCGGCCCCTATGGGGAGGCTGTCCCACTCATCGCGGACTAACACTTCCCGGGGGATATCCTTGAAGAGATCGCGAACACCCTCGTAGCCCGCCCGCCTAGCTACGGCCTCGGGGCTCTCCTCAGGGATCCAGTAGCGGTCGGATCCTGACAGAACTCATCCCCGCGTGGAGATAGCCCGAGGACGAGGACTATATGGGTGAGCGCCCTGCCGGCGAGTAAAAGATGGGGTTAGGGGGCAACATATGCCTCCGTCCGCAGCTCCTCGGGCCATATGATTATCTTCTTGAGCCCGTTGCCAGTGTACACGAGCTCGACTAGAAGAGCGCTGTGGGCCTCCTGGAGGCCCCTCGCTCCACCGGCGAACTTAGCGCTCCCCTGGAAGCCTACTGCTCCGTAGAAGGTCATTATGTATGCATTCCTGATATTCTCTGCCACAGCGGCATGGTCGAGCGTGCCCGCCTTCTCGTAGGCGTACTGCACTAGGAGGCCGGCCATGTATCCCAGGGCTGCCAGGTCGGTGGGCTCGCGGCCGTACTTCTGGGTGTACTCCTCGACGAAGCTCTCTGACGTCGTATACCCGTACCAGTCAATGCCGAGGTTGGCGGCCATGAAGGGGCTTATCGGGGCTATTGGCTCCCACATGCTAACGTAGATAACCTTGTCGAGCGCCTGGCCCAGGTTCTGTATGGCCATGATCTCGGTTGTCGGGGCTATGACCACGACGTGCTTGAGGCTTCGCAGGGCCCCCTTCTCAGCGTTGATCGCCTTGAGCACCGCGCTGAGGGCATCCCTGCTCCAGGCTGCCACGAATATCACGTTGGGGTTCGCTTTCTCAGCTACCATCTCCCCCACGACGTTGCTAGCATTGTCGGCCGTGAAAGCGCTGGAGTAGACGAAGTTCAGCTTGTGCACTCTAGCGTAGCTGAGAAGCCCCTCGGAGTAGTTCCTTAGCTCTCCCGTGGGCACGGCCTCGTAGAGGACAGCTATGTTGTTATAGGTTACATTATAGGTGGAGAGCGCTTTGAACACGCTGTTCACAGTCTTGAACTGGGGCGTCATAAGCATGAAGCTGAAGTTCCACCCCCTGGTGAAGAGCACGTCATAGTTAGCATATGTCAGTATGACCGGCACCCTCTTGTTCTCCCCAACCTCCATAACGGCCTTGCTGAAATCGTTCCCCGGCGGGGCAACTATTACGTCTACGCCGTCGCTAGTCACGAGGTTGGAGGCTACTATCCTCACCTCTCTCATAGTGAAACCTGCTTCCTTGCAGTCTATTGTTACGCCGTAGTACTGGCCCTGAATGTTTATCCCGTACTTGTTAGCATAGTCCGCCCAGAGCTCTAGACCCCTCTTAATCTCCATGCTAGCCTCGTATAGCGGGGTGCCCTTCGGGAACGTTATGCACCCGACCACTATCTTGCCCTTGAACCCCGGAGCCTTTGGCGGGCTGTACCTGCTCACCCCGACAAGCGCGCCCGCAAAGACGAGGACTATTATTACCGCGACAATAGCGCTAGCAACAATCCTCTTTGCGCCGGACTCCGCGGCCATGCCCATGCACCCCGAGCAAGGCCCGGGACTATTCCGGGCCGATCTCTCCTCCCGAGTGTATCAATCCTATCCAACGCCAAGATTATAAGTCTCTCCGCCCTCGCAGGCTATTATCGCGGGCATGTTCCTAGGCCTCACGACCTCGACGCTCGCCTCTACTCCCCGGAGCCTCGCTATCATCCTCAGGGTCTTCGCGTCGCTCTCGGCCCTGTCGACAGTTGTGAACGCGTAAAGCGTGGGCCCCCAGCTACTCTGGCCCAGGACTATTCCGTCCCTATACGCCTCATCCACTATAGCCCGGAGGTCCGCCCGGTATACTCCTCCCTGCGCCCGGGAGAAGTACTCTCCCGTGGCGTTCTGCACGGCGAGCACGCCCCAGCTGAACAGGTCTACGTCGCCCCTAGAGACTCCTAGGAGCATGTGGTATAGGCCTCTCTGCACCCGGGCTAGCAGCCTCTCCCCGGCGGGGGGAAGACTCTCCATAATCCTTGGCTCCGCGTCCTCGCTCAGCCCTCTGGGAAGCCTGGGCCTGACTAGCACGACGCGCCAATCCTCGGGCAGCCCCGCGTGGTAGAGGACTCGTGGCTCCCCCGTGCAGGCAAGGAGGCCGCCGTGTGTGAAGAGGAGGGTGCCCACCCAGCCGTACCTTCCTCGCCCCGCCCTCCTAGCTGCTTGGTGGAGCCAGTGCATAGAGGGGGGCCTGCCGTGTGTGACCGTGTAGGCCCCGGCTAGTGACGCCATAACTAGCTGGGTCGTGCTCCCTAGGCCCTCGTGCCTCGGAGCGTGGCTCAATACCTCTATGCTTACACCGCTGAGCCCGTTGGCTAGAAGCGCTTTCTCCACTAGTGGCTGCAGGCTTTCTGGGGTCACCCGTGTTGTCTCGCTGGGCATGGCCCTCACGGTGGTGAGGCTGTAGTCCACATAGACTCCTATGCCGGCCCACTCCCTCCTAGCGCCAGGGAGGGAGTGGAACCCCAGGTGTATCCTGCTCCCCGCCTCCACGTAGGCTTTCCTGCACTGGGGCAAGGTGTTTACCCCGCGTAACGTTTTACCCCCCGGTTAAGGGGGTCTCTGCGACGATGTAGTGTGGCTCCCGATAAATGTTTTCTTGGGAGGGGTGCTACGGGGTTAGCCCTACTTATACCAACCACAGTATATATGCTTTACGCACTGGGGTGTGCAGGGTGAGACTCGTAACCGTGAAGATGCCCGAGATATACGTGAAGGGAATCGAGGAGCTAGTCGCGGCCGGGAGGTACAGCAGCAGGAGCGAGGTCATCAGGATAGCCGTGAGAGAGCTCCTCAAGAGGGAGCTATGGGGAACAGCGGAGTACACAGGAATACCAGTACCGGTCGAGCCCCAGGCAAAGGCCTATCTGAGGGGCGTAGGGGTAGGAGCTGGAGCGAGCATAGAGAGCACTGTTGACGGCCTAGAGATCTAGGCTGGGAAGGATGGCTCCTCCCTCCCAATGCTCGACCTAAGCTTTCTAAGCAGGAGCTCGTAGAGCCTGTCCCCCTCCGTTATCCTCCTATAGCTGAACGGGGGCATCCAGCCGGGTATGAGCCGCCTGATCTCCTCGAGCGAGACAGGCCTAGGGTAGAGGACGGGGTCGACAACCTCTATGGCCATCGCCCTCTTCGCCCCCCTAACATAGGGCCAAGCATCATCCCCTATCCCTGTCCCGGGCCTCCGGACCGCCGCCCATATCCTCTCGGGCGTCCCAATTATGACCCTGCCCACCCGGAACTCTCCAATAATGCTCTTCACCTTCCCACTACTATACACTATGATTACCGCGCCCTCCTCCACGGGTGGGAGGCCCGATATTTTGCGGAGCTCGTACTTCTTCTTGCCAGCGAATATTGCCCGAGCGTACTGGGGGCGGATGCTCATTAGGTATATGGGGTACTCCTCCATACCGTATTGCACCCTTGCAGGCCGTCTACCTGGAGGCCTAATAACTGGTTGGCCTAGTAAACTATCAGCATCTCGCTTATCTCGTCGGGCTTGAGCCTAGCCTGGATGCCTGTTAGGATCGTGACAACGTTTATCATCTCGATCTTGGCGAGCATCGCTGTAGCGCCGGCCAGCACAGGGGTGAAGGGGTAGCCGGCGAAGGCCATCAGAGCCTCCCTGGCGGACTGCTTAAGCGCTTCACGCCTAGCATCCTCGAGGGCCTCGTTATACGGCTTCCTCGCGTCTATCCTCAGCAGTGGGAACAGCTCCCTAGTGCTAACCAGTAGCTCCTGGGGCCCGGGCTCCCTCTCGTATGCCGCCCGGAGAGGGGTCCACGCGAGCCTGCACGACTCTACCCCGCCCAGTATTCGGTCTAGAGCCCTAGGGGGTATGCCTAGGAGCTTCGCGTTGACGAGGCTCTGGAGAACCTTGTACTGCAGGTAGGGGCATACTATTGATTCTAGGCCGAGCCTGTCCATACCCTTGTACTTCTCGAGGGCGACCTGGTATTCTTTCACTGCGGCTGCTAGGGCCATCCACGTTATCGGTGACGGGCTCCTCATCTCCTGCGCTAGCGCGGCTGCCGCTCTCGAGTACGGTTTCATCCACGTCTTATCGAGCGCCTCTAGAAGCCTCTGAGTGCTTATGAGAGCCTCCTGGTCGTGGCGGAGCCTCCAGGCAATAGTGCCCTCTATTCGCGCTGTCGGTATGAGGGGTAGCTCCTTGCCCTCGTACACTGCTCTCAGAATTGCTAGTGCGTCCCTAGCCTCCTCCTCGCGCGCGAAGGCCTCGAGTATTGGTAGGGCCTCTGTCGGGACTAGCTTTTTCACAGCTTTGAGCCTGTCGAAGAAGACTTTCAGGGCGTAGGACTGTATCCCTCCTAGGTTGCCCGTAACGGGTATGGAGGAGTAGGGCGTGTCCCTTAGTATCGCTAGCGCCTCCTCTAGGGAGGGGCTTAGGTATAATTCTCGGAGGCTCTCCCTCGTGAGGAGCTTTGCCTTTAGCACTCTGAGCTTGGGTGTTACCAGCGCGTATCTCGAGGGCCTAAGCAAGGGGTTTACACCTCGCTGAGTATCTTCTTTATCTCCTCGAGTATCGCATTAACGGCCTCATCCATATGGATCTCGGCGTTGTAGTTGATCGTCCTAATAGTGTCCTCCTTCTTCTGCGCGTAAGCCTTCCTGAGCTTCTCCGCCTCCTGCTCGACGGTCCGCTTCAGGTCATCCCTAATAGAGTAGAGTAGTATGTCTATTTCGTTCTCGAGCTCCCTCGCGAGAGCGTCAGCCCTCCTCACTAGGTCTCCCGCCTCGGCCTTCGCCTTGTCCGCTAGCCTCACCATCTCCTCGTCCAGTGCTAGTACTGCCTTCGTCAGCTTCTCCAGAGGGCTCCCCGCCATTTCCGTCTCCCTCGGCTCCAGCATGCGCACGTGACTCCTCTTGGACTTTAAACACTTCCGACGGGCCGGGCTCGGGATCCTTGAGGGAGACCCCGACAGGGTCGTCCTCCCTCACGCCTAAGTAGTGCGTTGTGAGCTTCCTCAGCGCCTCCTTGAGTGTGACCATGACCTTGTACTCTCTCACGCCCAGCTCGGAGGCAACCTCGCTCCAAGGCTTGCCCTGGAGGACCTTGGCGACGATAATGTGCCTCTCCATATCGCTCAGCCTAGGCCTCTTCTCCGGCGGGTGCATCCAGTATGTTCGGGCCATCTCCAGGGCGAGGTCGTTAGCGCTCTCGTACGTCATGGGGCCCCAGTTGTAGACCCACGCCCTATCCCTTAGTATGGGGGTCTTCCTGGGCTCGTACTCCGGCTCTATCCCGGGCGGGGGCTGGTCGAGCATCTGGATCGCTATGGGGGTCTCGAGGTCGCGGTACGTGTCGTATAGGCTGTGGAGTAGCCTCCACTTGTACTCCCTGCTGCTGATCATCGCCGCCTTCTCAGCCGTTGGGCTCCTAGGCTTCAGCACGAGTATCGTGTACTCCCCGCTGACAGGGTTCCGGTCCGGGCTTATGTGGAGGACTAGGAAGCCGTTCTTAGCCCAGAACCTGAGGAGCCTCTCGTTCACGCCGAACCCGCTCCCGAGCCAGTCGAGCCCCCTCTCCTCGACCTCCCTGTAGAGGTTCTCGAGGAGCCTGCTGCCGAGGCCCCTGTCCTGTGCTTCGGGGTGGGTCGCTATCCTGACGACACGCCAACCCTTCATCTTGCCGTACTCCCTTATCCTCTGATGCTTCAGTAGGCGGTCCGGTATGATGTTGCCCGCTATCTTCTCGCCTCTCAGGAGCCTGTCAATGAGGTCGTCGCTCAGCCCTCCCTCCTCCGCGACCTGGGCCGCGCTCACTATCTTGCCCTTGGTAACCGTGCGGACCGCCCGTATCAGGTGGTGAGGGGCGTCCGCTAGCATGCCGAGATCGTCCGGCTCGTTCCTGTAGTGAGCCATAACGTATATCCCGAAGAGCTGCCTGAGAGTGTCCTCCCCCTCCTCGCTGAAGAGCCACGCGGGGTCTAGGACTAGGTACTCCACTCTCCCGCGCCTTATGTCCTCGTAGTCCGTCTTGTCAAGCTCAGCGGGCTCCGCGTCTAGGAGGAGCGTGTCGTATAGCCACTTTTCTATCGGGTCCCCCTTCCCATACCTTATGGGCTCGTCCATCTCTATGTGGCGGAGCTCGGTGTTCGGGTCCCTCTTGACGGCCTGGAGGAACCTTATGTTGAAGCCTCTGCCTGCGCCCTCGTAGCCGTGTATTGTGGCTGCGAAGACTATCCTCCTATGGGCCTTCCATATCTTGTGGAGGAGGGGCACGTGTATACCGCTTGCCTCGTCGACCGCGACTATATCCGCGCTGAGCTTAGGTATCTGCACGGGCTCCCAGTACTCGAGGCTGAACTTCTCCCCCTGTATCTCGAGTATTCTGGAGCCCCTCTTTATCGCGCGGGGCCTGAGGCCCGCCGCTTCGGCCGCCCGCAAGGCGAGCTCCATCAGGCTCTGGACGTTGCTCAGGCTGGGGGCCGTGACGAGGATCCGGACCCTATGCTTAACCTTGCCGAGGGCCTTCGCGAGCCCTATGAGCCCTATGCCGACTGCACAGCTCTTCCCCCTGCCTCGGTCCGCCGTAACGACTAGGACCTTCCTCTTGCCCTTCGCCGGCTTCTCGTAGAACCACTCCATCTCCCGTATTACTCGGACCTGGTCCTGGGTTAGCGCTAGCCTGTATATTTCCTGGGGGAACAGTGTCTTCTTGGGTATCCTTATAGTCTTCCTCGTCTTGGGGGGCACAGTTTTTAGGGGCTCACCGCTTATCAGTGTCTCCCTGTCAGCGTCGTACACGAAGATGTTGGTCTTGTGCTTGAGGAGCTTCCTCTTGAACCACGTTATGAATATGTGGCGCGGCTCCTCGTAGCCCGGGACGAGGAGGCTCTGCTTGAAGAGGGTCATAGCCCTGTCCCACTTGTCCCACGAGGGGGCCTGTAGAACTATGAGCCCGCCGCCCTCGACGACGCCGACGAGCCGGCCCACATCGTTCGGCTTGAGATCGTTTGTGAGGTCCAGCACTAGTGCCTGGAAGGTTGTGCCAAGATACTTCTCGCTCTCCTCGTACCTAGCGGTGGTCTGCTGGAGGAGGCTGCCCTTCTCCTTGACAGCCCTCTTCACTATCTCCTTGCGGAGCCTCGCATCGTCGA
>WAOS01000069.1 GCA_015521185.1 Desulfurococcales archaeon
ATATTATGCCGAGGTACATTGCAAAGCTCAGGAGGGACACTACGGTCTCCCTCCTCTCCGGGTATACCCTGCTCGCGAAGGGAGCGAAGGAGTTCAGCAGGAAGGGCTGGCCTAGGGCTCCCAGCAGTTGGCACGCCATTAGCCAGTAGTAGTTGTGGGGGAGGGCCAGCCTGAGTATGCCGCCTAGTACTGTTAGGTAGACCCCGATGGAGAGCCACTTCTTGAATCCCCTGTCGAGGAGAAGGCCCGATGGTATTGTGAGTACTAGGAAGAATACCGGGTATGTTATCGCTAGGAGCCCTACTTCCTCCTTTGACACGCCAAGTTCTCTGGAGACTAGGCTTCCTACGGGGGAGAACGTTATCCAGATAGCCTGCGAGGCGAAGATTGTTAGGGCTAGGCCTGCCAGGAGCAGGCTCCTCCTAGCCATTACTTGAATACCTCCACTGTGAGCTGCCGAGCGATCTCTTCCGCGAGCTCTCCAGGTATGGACTCTAGGATCTTGGCGATGATTATCGCGTCGAGCGGCGTCTCCCCTATTAGGCTAGCAGCCGATAGGGGGTCCCTCTCCAGAAGCTCGTACGCCTTGACTAGCTCTTCGGGAGGCGGCCCCTCTATCGACTCTTTTGCATCCCTAAGGTACTCCTCCGCTACTTTATCGTGTATGGGTGACACTGTTAGGTGTATATTGTAGGGTGCCACTCCCTCTAGCTTAGGCTGTAGTCCTATGACCCAGCCCCTCAGCGACATGTTAGCATGGAATTTGAACACTTCGCTCTCATCGTCTAAAGCCATGGAGAGCAGGGGAGACTCGAGAGGTGCCACCGAGTAGAATCCGAGCCTCCTCATCCCCCCGTACAGCTTATTCCTCGCCGAGAGCACTCTCCTAGTCATGTCTAGGTATCCTTTGCGGCCCAGATAGTTGAATACTGCCCAGGCGGCTGCAAGTGGCGCTGCCGACCTAGACGATAATACTGTTGTGTTGATCAACGGGTAGCCAGGCCATTTCAAGTCGACGAAGATAGTCCCCTTCTTGAATTCCTCGTCACCGAACAATACTACTGAGACCCCCTTAGGCGTGTAGCCGTATTTGTGAGCGTCCATAGATAGCGAGGTAACACCTTCCACCCTGAAGTCGAAGGGTTCAACTCTCTCTCCTAGCTCCTCCATGAATGGCAGTATGAAGCCGCCGACGCACGCGTCCACATGTACCGGTACGCTTTTGTCGCTTGCATACTCCGCTATCTCCCTAATAGGATCTATCACGCCGTAGGGGAAGTTCGGGGCGGACAGCACTATGAGGGCGGTCCTACTCGAGACTGCCTCCTTCACAGCCTCTACGTCGGCTTTCTTCGTTTCCGGGTCCACCGGAACC
This sequence comes from Desulfurococcales archaeon, assembly GCA_015521185.1. GTDB lineage: Archaea > Thermoproteota > Thermoprotei_A > Sulfolobales > Acidilobaceae > S143-63. The sequence goes on from WAOS01000069.1 coordinate 1,376, forward strand.
TCGATAGTCCTCATGTCGAGGTAGTGAGCCGCTTTCCTTATTGAGGGGTGCCCCGTAATGGGGAGGACGACCTCTGGGACCCCGCCGGCGCCCCGTGTCCTCCTGTAGACCCACCTAGCAGCCTTAACGGCGAGCATTATGCTCTCGGTTCCACCGTAGGTCGCTGTCCCAACAACGCTGTCCCCAGCATGCACTAGCGATTTAGCGAAGGATACCACCTCCTTCTCGAAGAAGAGAGCGCTTTTGAACACTGTTGGGTCCAGAGCGTTTGTATCGGTGAAGAGCTCGATCGCCTTACTGGCCAGCTTTTTGAGCTGCACATCTCCCGTCTCATAGATGTACGTGAATAACCTTCCCCTTAGAGGGTCTACGTCGAGTCTTTTGATATCCAGGAGCTTCTCGAGGATAATGCTGGGATCCGACAAGGGGCAGGACACCCAGGGAAGTTTTTATGAGTATTACAGTGTATAAATCGTGGGATCTTGAAAGTATAGATCCCCAGAGTATACTAAGACACCTCAAATCTAGTCGGGACCCGACTATGCATAGATGCTTTCTTGCGGCTACAAGGGTCGCCGGGGGTCCACGCCGGCAGCTCCCTCTACCGGTCGTCCTGCAGGCGGCTCTGGGAGCCATTGCACGCTATCAGCTACCAGGGCCCCTCTTGCCGCGTATCTTCTCAATGCTTTCCCTGATGAGGTCTTCCACCTCCTCAATACTGATGCCCTCTGCTCCGAGAGCCTCCTCCAGGCTTGCCCCGGACTGCAGTCTCTCAGCGATACGGGCCACCCTGTCGTAGCCTAGCCTGGGCGAGAGCACTGTTAGGATGGCAGCGCTCCTAACCGCTAGCTCCTTCATTCTCTCGGGTCTCGGCCTGATTCTGGGTAGCACCTTAGTGGCCATTGCCTCGAGAGCCTCGACTAATAGTTTGCCAGCGTTGACCACTGCGTAACCCGTTAAAGGTATAGCCATGCTTAGCTCGAGCTCTCCCATTAGGAGGCCTGTCACGACTGTTTCGTCGTAGGCTTTGACGGTTGCGGAGGCCTGCATAATAGACTCGATAGTCACTGGATTCTTCTTGCCCGGCATAATACTGCTGCCTGGCGCCCCCGTACCGATATCTATCTCAGCTATCCCGGTGAAAGGCCCGCTGTACATGAGGCGAATATCCTGGCCCAGCCTCCAAAGCTCTAGGGCGACGATCTTGTAGGCCGACGAGAGATATGCTAGGTCGGACAACAGCTTCATGCCTCGGAATGTTATGCCGGGCCTCACAGGTAGACCTGAGAGCTTGCGCAAAGCCCTGATTGCCGCGTCTCGATAGCCCTCGGGAGCGTTGGCACCGGTCCCCACAGCTGTGCCGCCTAGGGGGACCTCTAAGACGTAGTCCACCGCTTCGCTGAGCAGCTTCGAGTCGTGGAGGAACGCATCGCTATACCCGGAGAGCTCCTGTCCAAGGGTTACTGGCAGTGCATCCCTAAGATGCGTCCTCCCCGGCTTGACGAGGCCCGAGAACTCCTCCTCTTTAGCCCTCAGGCTCTCGTAGAGGAGTGTTAGGCGCTCTCCAACCTCCCGGGCAACCCTCGCGGAGGCAAGCCTTATCGCCGTTGGCACCACATCATTACTGCTCTGGCTCATATTGACATCGTCGAGCGGGTGCACCCTGACCCCGTGGTTCTCGAGGGCTTTGGAGGCTATCACCTCGTTAACGTTAAGGTTCAAGCCCGTACCACTGCCGGTCTGGTAAACGTCGACCGTGACGAGGCTATCATACCTTCCCTCGGCCAGCGCTAAGGCCTCTTCGCGGATAGCCAAGAACTTCTCCCGGCTGAGCAGGCCCGCCTCATAGTTTGCATGGGCAGCGGCAGCTTTCACGATACCCATAGCCCACAGTATTTCCCTGGGAAACCTCGTACCTGTCGAGAGGTACTCGCGGGAGGCCCGCTCAGTATAGGACCACACTTGCAAGGCACCGGGATACTCGCTGGTGCGTACCGGAATAGTTATCCCGGGGTATAGACGTGGGGATAGCCGAGCCCCTGGAAAAGGGCGCGGACCAGCCACGACGGGCCCGGCTATGGGGGCTCCGGACCGCCCACCTAAGCCCCACGGGCGATGCGGGGGGTATCGCGGCGCTCTTGCAAGCCAGATCCGAAGTGGTCGTGAGGCGTTATTGATGCGGCGGGATTGGTAGCTCATTCTACAGCTCATAGTACACGCTCTTCTCTTATAGAGATCTAGCGATAATGTAGATGGCTATGACGTAGACGAGAGCTGCGAAGGCTATTCTCAGGGCTCTATCGCTTAGTCTGGACGCGAGCCTCGCGCCTAGGTAGCCTCCTAGCGCCCCGCCCACCACGAACACTCCTGTGACGGATAGCTCTAAGGGCCTCCCCTGGAGCGTGTAGCTTGCGAGACCCGATAATCCGTTGAAGAAAATTATGAGCAGAGAGGTCCCCACCGCCTCCTTCATCGTTAGGCCTAGGAACCATACTAGGGTCGGGACGATTATGAAGCCCCCGCCAACGCCTAGGAAGCCCGATAGGAACCCTACTCCTAGCCCTGCAATCAGCGCTCGAGGTACGCCCCTCTTGCCACGTCCTCTTCGAGCTGCCGCGCCCCTCATTGCTCGACGGGCAGAATTGAGGGCGTCTCTGATCATGCCTGCCCCAACTATCATCATGAAGCCCGAGAAGACGAGAAGCAATGTGTCTCCCGGGAATAGCTTGTTAGCGAGGCTGCCTAGGTATACTCCCAGGAAGCCTAACGGCGCCATGAGGAGAGCTATCGTCACATTTACGTAGCCCTCAGCGAAGTATTTGAGACTGCTGAGCAGCGCCGTCACTCCAACCGCGACGAGAGACGTGCCAATAGCCAGGTGAGGCGGCAGACCTGCCAAGTAGACGAGAAGGGGGACCCCAAGTATTGAGCCTCCCCCTCCAGTTAGGCCCAGGCTCACCCCCGCTATCAGGCCAGCAACGAGAGCCATCAGTATGGTAGTAGATTCTATCGTCTCACTGCTCACCTTACAGTCACACGACGAACCGGTAACTAAGAATATATGGCTTATCCCCGGGATAACAAGACAGGACAAGGCCTCCCGTGAGGAGCTAGAGACTACCTGTACAATATGAATCCGACAAGGAACCGGGAAATTAGAATTACCGCGCTCAAAGCGCTGCTCGAGATCGCATTTGGATTCACTAGCAAGTCGTACTCCTCTCCGTGTATCCTCGTATTATCTAGCGGTAACTTCTCGAGGGTGGGAAGTACCAGGAAATTAAGTCTTCCCCGCGGCGTGGCTCGCGAAGTTGTGGCTGGCGGAGGCTCAATTCTTAGTTTTCGTGCCGCCTTCTCTTCTCTAGGAACTCTCTCATTCTCTTCTTAGCCTCGTCGCTTAGTACTAGGAGCTTGAGTGTTTGGAGGGCTGAATGTATCTCTGAGGGAGCGGGTTTCGGCAGCAAGCTCTTTATTGCTGAGACGGCCTTGCGGGGGAGGCCTGCTGCTGCGAGCGATATTTCCATTATTCTCTTCTTGCCCTCGCTCGGTGTGTCTACTACCTCGTCTACTATGCCTAGTCTGAGAGCTTCCCGTGCTTGGAGGTACGAGCCTGTGAGCGCCAGCTTTCTCGCTGTCCTCGCGCCTAGGATCTTTGGGCCCCATGTGAGGAGGATAGGGGGGATGAGGCCGATGTGGATCTCGGGATACCCTATGATTGAGCCCTCGACCGCCACAACATAGTCTATTAGCAGGAGCATCTCTGCCCCGCCACCGGCAGCCGGCCCCTCGACGAGGGCCGCAGTTATTTTCGGGCAGGAAGAGACTGCTTCGAACGCTCTCGCAACACGCTCGAAGAACCTATCTGCCTCCCCCGGCGTGCTTATGGAGAGCATCTCACCTATGTCGTCCCCGGCGCTGAACGCTCCTCCCACTCCCCTCAGGGCTACAACTGCTGTGTCGCTGCGGGAACACGCGTCGAGCACGTAGTCCGCCAGGGCTGTCCACATCCTAGAGGTCATAGCATTCCTCTTCCTAGGCCTATCGATGATTATCCATCCAACGCTATTCTCGCTCCTCAGGTAGACACGCCCGTCTTCCACTGTCAAAGAGGACACCAGTTATAGTATCATGCTTGCCGGAGAGATTATGTGGTGTCGAGGTGCTCGGGCCCGAGATAAGGGGTTCTTAGTGGGCGTGGACCTCGTTATCCGCGTGGTCGCGGTTTTCTTCTCCTATTGCTAGGAGGAGGGGTCTTACCACTATCACTCCGTTGATACTTATTAGCTTGTTGACGAGCTCCCTAATCCTCTCTGTCTGGCCCCTCACGGTTATGGCTAGCATGCAGTGGTCCCTGGTTAGGTGTACATGAAGCGTGCTTAGGATTATGTCGAGATAGTCGTGTTGAAGATCGGTGAGCGCCTCATCCACGCCTCTCACTTCGTGATTATAGAAAACACCTATTATGCCGGCAACGGCTCTACCGCTCTTCCACGCGTGTTCTAGGAGGAAGACTCGTAGGGCCTCCTGGACGAGTCTAGACTTACTTTTGATCCCCGTCTCCCGCATGAAGCTCTCGAGCTGGCTGGCGAGGTCGAGCGGGAGGTATACGCCGAACTTGGCCTCGCTCTTATCCTTTATCATCCGTGTCCCCCCGGGACGGTGATGATTTTTCCTCGCCGTAATATCGACTTGGAGCTGCATTTACTGGGGAGGACGTTCTCGTCGGGGCTTGTGACTACTACTAGCTTGCCCTCTCCTGCGAGGTCTGATATGGTTTCCAGTACCCTCTTCTTCCTCGAGGGGTGAAGGTTGCTTAGGGGCTCATCAAGGAGGACAATGTCTGGGTCGTAGGAGAGGATTGATGCTAGAGCCACGATCTTCTTCTCGCCGAAGCTCAGGCTCGTCGTAGGCCTGTTTAGGAGGCCCTCTATGCCCAGCCGCTTAGCGGTCTCTACGGCCCTCTTCCTCGCCTCATCCTCTGGGAAGAGCTGGCGAGGCCCGTAGGCTATCTCGTCGAGCACTGTAGGGTTGAACAGCATTACCTCCGGGTTCTGGAAGAGTATACCGATGCGCCTCCTAGCGCTTGGGAGCTGTTCCCTCAGAGGCTTACCCTCGAGGAGAACCTCGCCCTCAGAGGGCTCTAGGAGCCCAGCCATTACTAGGAGGAGCGTTGTCTTCCCGCTCCCATTCTCTCCTAGAATACAGTAGACGTGCCCGGCCTCAAAGCTCATGCTTATACCGTCGAGTATCCAGGGCTGCTCTCTACTGTATCTATAGCGGACTTCGCGGATTTCCAGTAGCGGGGGCAAGGCTAGCCGTGCACCTCGAAGGGGTGCTCTCCAAATGTCCTAGCTCTTATCGCCATTTCAAGCTTCCTGCTATAACCAGTCGAGTCGATTATGAAGTCTCCGAGGGCGCCCGCCAATAGTTTCCACTCCCTCCACATACTTGGGGTGAGGGTTCGGGCCTCCCGGGCTGCGACCATTGCGAAGAGGTTCCTGAGAGCCCTCGGGAGTAGGAGTAGCATTAGTGAGAGCATCCCGACAATCTTTCTCGTGGGCCTCAGCCGGTAGAGGTAGCTCGCTATTCTCGGCCATCCAGCCGCATATACAAGCATCACGAGTGGGAGGGGCGCGAGGATTATTCTGCCCACGAACCTCAGGTAGCTCTCCCAGGCCCACTCCCTCGCTGGGACTATACGATAGAGCTCTCCTATATTGCTAGCACTATTATTGCCTGTGACTAGGAGAGGTAGCCCGACGGTTCCGGCGAGAATAGCCAGGTAGGTAACGAGTACTAGGACCTCCCTAGCGCTTCTCCTCGCTGCCGGCAAAAGCGATATGCTGTAGGCTGCGGCGGCTAGCCAAGCGAGTAGGCTATCGCTCGTGCTGACCGCAAAGGTAAGTATTGCCGCAGCTAGTATGTGTGCATGTATGCCCCGTCCTAGGCTTCCGTACGTGTTAAGTCTTTCGATTACCCTAGCAGCATCCTCGGCGAGCTTCTGGAGCGTCTTTATCATTTTTTGGACACCGCTAGCTCGAGTAGCTTTCCTATTACGAGTATCACTATAACACCTAGTAGCCCTGCAGCAATGTATCCCGGAACGGGTCCTAGGCCCGGGAAAGTGTAGTCCTCGAATGGAGTGTGGTAGCCTACGTCCTTCTCGGAGAGACCCAGCTTTTCGGCCGCAACGTCTAGGGGCTCATGGTATCCTATCCTGTCCGCGAGTATCACGCCGAAGATGGGGCTCACAATAACAAGCAGTATTATTACCATCCAAGCTTTTCGGCCCGGCACTGCTCATACCCCCAGTGTTCTCAGGGCTTCAATTATGCTGGGATCCCTCTTGTAGATGTAGGAGAGGACTAGCCCGGTGATTACCCCTTCGACTATTCCAAGCGCGAAGTGCCACCCTCCCATGACCGGTAGCGTAATCTCGACTCCGTAGGGAAAGCGCGGGCTTAGGCCGATCTCTACCCCGCACGCGACGCCTGCCAGGAAGACGGACGCCCACCCAGCTAGTAGTCCGGTAATGAACAAGCTCTTGCTTGAGGGAGTGCCCATTAGCTTCATCGTGTACTTGAAGGTGTAGTAGCCGGTGAGCACAGCGATTATGCCCATGTTTAGAATGTTTGCGCCGAGAGTCGTGAGTCCTCCGTCATGGAAGACTAGTGCCTGAACTATGAGTACTAGGGCGAGCGTTAAGCTGCCATAGGCAGGACCTAGGAGGATGCCGGCGAGTGCTCCCCCCAGTAAGTGGAGGCTCGTCCCTCCGGGTATCGGCCAGTTTAGCATTTGGGCTGCGAATATCGCGGCTGCAAGTGTAGTTATGAGGCTTACTCTCATCGTGTCGAGCCTAAGCCTTCCCGAGGCGCTTAGGTACGCGTAGTAGCCGAGGGTCGCGGCGTACGTGATCGCTACCCAGTACGCGTCTAGGAAGCCGTCGGGGATGTGCATACCCTGCACCTTGCTATGGTAAAAGGTGCACCAACAATTAAAGCTTTCATTCCTCGCCATGCAGAGGGCACCCATTATAAGCGTGGACCCAGCGTTAGTGATCCACCCGGTGCGTAGCATCTTGGCGGAGAAGTGGAGGATCGCAGCAAGGAGACTCCTCTCCAGGAGGATACTCTTATCACACGGCGGAGGAGGCAAGGAGACCCAGGAGATTATCGAGTATCTTATCCGCGGCCTTGTCCCAAAGGAGTACTGGAGAGTCGGAGACGGTACGGGCCTCGACCTCCTCGATGACGCCAGCTACATACCCGTTGATGGGAGGAATAGGATAGCAGTCACCGTGGACTCGTACACCGTAGACCCAATAATATTCCCAGGCGGGGACATAGGCGTGCTCGCGGCTAGCGGCACAATAAATGACCTACTCGTCGGCGGAGCCAGGCCCGTAGCTGCTCTTGATGCAATAATCGTTGAAGAGGGCCTAGAAACCGAGACTCTCGCTTACGTGCTCAACAGCCTTATCAACACGCTCGTCGAGAACAAGGTGGCCCTTATCGGGGGAGACTTCAAGGTAGTTCCCAAAGGGAATATAGATAAGATAGCGATAACCATGACCGGTATCGGCTTCGTAATGAAGGAGCTAAGAGACGACGCGATAAAGCCGGGGGACAAGCTAATAGTGAGCGGCCCCGTGGGGTCCCACGGCGCAGCAATACTATCGGCTAGGGGGACATACGGGCTGAAGCTAGACATCAAGAGCGATGTCAAACCCCTCACCCCACTCATGCTCCCTCTCCTCGAGAAATACGGAGATGATCTCCGCGCTGCCGGCGACCCAACCCGCGGAGGCGTGGCGATGCTACTGAACGAGTGGGCAAGGAAGAACGGCCTCGTCATATACATCGATGAGGCCGAGATCCCGGTCGAGGAAGAGGTGAGGGCGTACGCTGATGTCATAGGGGTGGACCCTCTCGCTCTGGCCAGCGAGGGGGTTGCAGTGTTAGCCGTGAGTCCCGAGAAGGCTGAAGAGATACTCAGCTTCATACACGAGCTCGGCTACAGGGATGCTAGAATAATTGGGGAGGCGAGGAAGCCGAAGAGCGAGAAGCACAGGGGAATAGTGATCGCGAAAACACCCGTAGGGGGCTTCCGCATAGTGGAGGTTCCAAGCGGGGAAATAGTACCCAGGATATGCTAGATTGTACCCTTATCAATAAGCTCTTCGACTATTTTTTCAACGGCACGGAAGGCCTCTGTTACCGCTAGCCTCTCCATGCTCCCATAAGCGTCCTCAACACCCTCATCATAAGGGATAGCGTGGGGGCTATCAAGGGGTTTCCGAGCCATGTTGTAGATCACAATGTATTCGTTGTAGCCCATCTCCTCCAGAAGCCTGAGGTGCCTCCTCAAGCTGTCAGCACTCAGCTTACTAGGTGTGGTCACCACGATTATCACGGGATTGGGAATCAGCTCTAGGAGCTCCATCGTCACGTCTCCTAGCCCGGGCGGGCTGTCGATAATCACTGTGTCGTACCCCGTGTAGTCAGTAGCAGCAAGAAGCTCTCTAACCGCGTTCACCGCCTCGTCCCCGCGTAGCGGAGCCGGCTCCCCCTTAGTGTAGGGTGCTATGCTGAGGAACCCTATTCCATTGACGGCTAGCGGCGCGATTCCCTTCGTCTCACCCGGCATCTGGCTTTCTGGGTCTAGCCCTAGGACTATGTGCATGTTGGGATCTGTAACGTCTAGGTCCACTAGGAGGGGCTTCCTACCCTTTCTCGCGAGCGCTAGGGCCATCATAGCGGCTACCGTGGTCTTTCCTACGCCTCCCTTGGAGCCCATCACAATAATGGTCTTCCTCTGGGAGAGCTCGGCCCTGATCCTCGCAGGCCTCGGATCGACTTCCCTAAGCATTCTCTCCCACCTCGTAGACGAGCCTGACACCTCTACCCTTAACCACCCGGTAATCCCTGCTGCCGCACTTGGGACACTTCACATAGGCGTGGACCGCTTCTGGGACGAAGTGTATCGCCTCCCTCTCCTCATCACTGAGATTAACATCTCGCAGCGTCCAGCGATGGCCGCAGCGAAGGCACTCGAACACTGCTTCCTCGTGATCGATCTCGTACTCAACCCCGGGCGCAACCTCGCCCATCATCATGTCTAAGTACTGGCGAAGCACCGCTTCGTCTATGTTCTGCAGCTCGCCCAGCACGATCCTCACTTTCCGTATATTCGGAGAGGATCGGAGGGACCTTTCGAGCTCCCTTATGATAGCGTTTGCGATTGCCCACTCGTGCAAATTAATGATCACCGGGATGAGAGAGTCAGGGCGGCTCATTATTTATTGAGTGCTATCGAAAGGAGCTGGCCAGCGGCTATTCCCCCGTCTCCTGGCGGCAGATGCCTGTGATATATGACGCCGACACCATTCTCGCTCGCAGCATCCTCGACGCCCATGGCTATGTACTCGTTAACCGCTGCTCCACCGCTGAGCAGCACGTCTCCGCTGACCCTTCCTAGAGCGGAAGACGCGAGCGTATACCCTACCCAGTACAGTACGGTCGCTGCTATCTTGAGAGCCTCCCTATGTTTGCCGGCTCGGAGCTTCTCGTAGACGCTCATCACAGAATGGTAGGGGTCCAGCATGCCCCTCTCAAGCGGGGGTTCCAGGCTCCTATCCGGTTGAATACGGTGCTTGAGCAGCTCAGACTCTAGGGTTATTGCTGGCTCCCCCTCGTAGGTCCTGCGGTACGAGATTCCTAGGAGACTGCTCAGCGCGTCGGCGAGCCTGCCCGCGCTACTAGTTTTTGGGCTCGCCCCCGCTATCTTGTAGACGAGCCTCGCCTTCTCCTCGCTTATAGCGGCTGGGATCCTACCTATATCGTGGAGGAGCCCGATTACCTCGTCCTCGCCGTGGACAGTTGAGAGTATGCCTATGAGTATCCTTATGGGCTCCCTCGTCGCAGCGTCCCCTCCCGGGAGTGGGAAGTAGGAGATGTGCGACGCTCTCCCACAGCCACCCGGGCCTACGACTAGAGATTCTCCTCCCCATACTCTCCCGTCATCACCGTAGCCAGCCCCATCAACGACGACGGCCGGATAATACTGGTCTGCCGGTAGCCCTCTATCCGCTATGAGGCTGAGAGCGTGCGCGCAGTGGTGCTGGATCTCGACAGTTTCAGCGCCGTACTTCTCCGCGAGGAGCGGCACTAGTCGCCTGTTATGGTAGGAGGGGTGCTTGTCGTAAACTATGAGCTCGGGCGAGAGCCTGTAGTTCTTGGCTAGCCATTCAATCTCCTCTTGGAGCTCGGAGAGCTGGGCGGGGTTGTCCAGGTCTCCAATGTACTGTGTTAGGACTATCTTATTCTCGAAGCTAACGCCGCCAGCCGTCTGCAGCTCTGCCCCGAGGGCTATCGCCTCGGGCAGCACCGGCTCCACAGTTATCCAGTAGGGAGCGTAACCTCTGGACCGTCTCAGCTGTAGGATGTGGCCCCGCGTTCTGCGAACTACGCTGTCGTCCACTCTGTGCACTATTTCCCTGTTATGCTCAAGGATATAGTCTATTTCTCCGCCTATCTGCTCGAGAACGCAGCTGAGGCTCCTGCACATTGGGAAGCCATGCTTGTTCCCGCTAGTCATTATGAGGACTCCATCGCCCACCTCCCGCAGGAGTAGGGCGTGGAGCCCCGTGTATGGTAGCATAACGCCTATCCAGTAGAGCCCGCCGGTAACGAGAGGGTCTACAAAGCTCTCCTCCCGGCGGGGGAGGAGAAGTATAGGCCTCTGAGGGCTCCCGAGAATCCTGCAGTCCTCCTCCGAGGCCTGCGCGATCTCCCTAACCTTACCGCAGTCCCTAACCATTACCGCGAGGGGCTGGCTCGGTCTGTCCTTGATTCTGCGAACCCTCCTCACCACGCTCGTATCCGAGGCCAGGCTCGCAATGTGGTAGCCGCCCATGCCCTTGACAGCGAGAACGTGTCCCTCCTCTAAGAGGCGGGCGGCCTCCCCGATGGGGTCCCTCACATGGAGCGGGATGCCCTCGCTGTCAAGTAGGAACGTCTTGGGCCCGCAGACAGGGCAGCTTATCCCCTGCGCGTGATACCTCCTCTCGTCTCCTATATTCCTATACTCTCTCAAGCAGTTCTCGCATAAGGGGAAGTCCCGCATACTCGTATTCTCCCTGTCGTACGGGAGAGTATACATCATCGAGTAGCGCGGTCCGCACCACGCACAGCTGTTCCAAGGATAGCGGTACCGCCTATCTCCCGGGTCGAGTATCTCGCGGAGACAGTGCTCGCATATGCCTAGGTCTGGCGGTATAGCGCTTCTCTGGGTAACCCGTTTCTGGCTCCTCCTTATCTCGAAATCCTGGATGCCGATGGGCTTTACCTCCTCTACGGCCAGCCTCTCTATAATAGCGGGTGGGGGCTTCTTCTCGGGGAGGCTCCGGAGGAAGGCATCTACTCTATTGCTCTCTCCCTCAACGTATATCTCTACCTCGCTACCTCCAAGGTTAACAACGTACCCCCTAAGCCCGTGGCGGTAGGCAAGTCTGTGTATGAAGGGTCTGAAACCTACTCCCTGGACTAGGCCTACGACCCTTATTCTCAGCGCTTTAACAGGCAACCGGTTTAGCCCCCCTCCAGCTCTCTCAGCATTTCTGCGATCTCCGACTCCTTCGACTCTAACTCGCTAATAAACTCCTGTAGGCTTCTCGCCCACTCCTCTATCTCCTCTTCTCTGAGCTTGGCTATGATAATTCCCGCATGCACCACTACGAGGTCGCCAGGCTTTATGCCCTCTATCGTGTTCGCGTCAGTCTCGATAGTCACACCATTCGAGAACTCTACCACCGCAATGCCTCCCTCCTTTATCTCGACTACTCTACCGGGCACTCCGAGACACATGCCTGCCCTCACCCTCCTACTCCAGGCCTAGGCTCTCAACTAGCTCCTCTACGAGCCCGCCGCTCCCGAAGCGGGCCCAGATAGAGCATGCCCCCTCGCTACTAACCATGCATGGCCCATACGGGACGCCTGGCTTACAGACTTTCATGAACAGCGGGCAGTCAGTCGGTTTCGCGAGTCCCAGGGTCACCTCGGCGCACCTGCATCCCGGCGGGAGATCGTATTTCCACTCATTCTCGCTCAGCTCGCGAAGGCCGTACTGGTAGATTGCGTCAGCCCACTTGTACTTGTCTCGAAAGGATAGACCGCTCTCCGGGACGAACCCTAGGCCTCTCCAGCTCGAGTCCACGACTTCGCAGCACTCCCTTATGAGTTTCTGGGCCTTCTTATTGCCCTCCCACGTAACGGCCCTCTTGTACTGGTTCACTAGGCGTGGCTTGCCGGAGCGCAGCATAAGGAGAATGTAGAGTATTGCTTGCATGATATCGTACGCCTCGAACCCGGCCACAACAGTCGGTATGCCGTACTCTTTCGGGACGAACTCCCACTCCCTCGCCCCAACAATAGTTGACACGTGCCCGGGCGCTATGACTCCCCTAATCGGGTTGTCGCGGTGCTTCTCGAAGGTGTACCTCATTATCGGTGGAGTCAGCCTGTGCACGTTGATCAGTGTGAAGCCGTCGGGGAGGAGCCTGTTCACTACTGCAGAGGCCGTGCTCGGAGCCGTGGTTTCGAAGCCCACGGCGAGAAATACGCTCTCCTTAGGATCCCTTCTATAGTGCTTGATAGCTTCCAGAAGACTGTAAACCACGACGACGTCAGCACCTAGAGCTTTAGCGTCGGCAAGAGTCCTGGGCTTGTCCGAGCCCGGTAGCTCGCTGCCTGGGAGAAGATAAGTGTCTCCGTAAGTGTAGACCCTGACACCGTCTAGGGCGAGCTTGATCATCGCGTCTACATAGTGTGCTGGAGTGATGCAGACAGGGCAGCCCGGTCCGGCCACGAGATCAACGTTGCTGGGCATAAGGCTCCTAATACCGTTATACACTATGCTGTGCTCATGGGTTCCGCAGAAATCCATGATCTTTACTGTGCCATTGATATCCTTAGCGACCTTATGGATCATAACCTTAATTTTATTGACGATTTCTCTACTGTGATAGTCCAACTCTTACAC